>JAZNDN010000053.1:0-30443 GCA_045588085.1 Eubacteriales bacterium | reverse complement strand
GCGACGGGCGCTGACGTGGTGCTCAAGCAGTACGTCAACCGCGAGACCGACAAGTACAATTCCCAGGGCACGACCTCCTCAACGGCGCTCGCGATGATCTTCCACGCGCTCCAGACCGCCTTGATCGAGGAGACCGGTTATAAGAACGAGCAGTTCGCTCTTATCCATCCCGGCGGAGCCGTCGGTGCGCGACTCAACGCCGAGAAAAAATAATTTTGTTATCAAAAAAATAATATATATTAAAGGAGATTTTACACCATGGAATTTAAGGTATTTCAAAAAGAGATCGAGCTTCAGAGCAGAGGTTGGATCCCCACGTTCCACGACGTAACCACCGACATTCTTAATATCGTTGAGGAGTCCGGCGTTAAGAACGGTACCGTTTGCATCGCTTCTCACCACACCACCTGCTCCGTTATGGTTCAGGAGTGCTCTCACGACATCGACTCCTTCGACTTGGAATTTCTCCAGCACGACCTTCTTGACATTATGAGAAAGATGATCCCCGACTTTGCAGAGGAGCATCAGTACCGTCATCCCGGTCCGATCCACGCACAGTACGGCAGATACGTAAACGAGCCCGGTGACTACTCCAGCATGAACACCGACGGTCACCTCCGTTCCTGCTTCTTCGGCAGAAGCGAGACTCTGACCATCAAGGACGGCAAGCTCGACCTTGGTCTGTTCGCTCACATTTACTTTATTGACTGGGACCACGTTATTGCTCGTCGCAGACAGGTTAACGTAACCATTATGGGTACTACCGAGAGTGTTGGTGACAGAAAGTTCAACGACGGCAAGGTTATCGACACCCGTCATAAGTTTACCGACGAGGAAAAAGCTTACGATATTCACTACGATCTCCAGCAGATGAGATAAGATACAAAATATGAATTTTTTAGGTATAGACATTGGCACAACGTCTGTAAAAACGGCTGTGTTCAATGAAAAGCTTAACGAACAAATATCCCTCACCGCTGACTACACGCTTGACTCACATGGCGACATTGTGGAGTTCGACGGCGAGAAATATTGGGATATCGTCAAGGGCGAGATCGAAAAGATCAAGGAAGAAATGCCCATTGACGCTCTTGCGGTAGATACTCAATGCGAAACGCTTATTCTTACCGATGATGACGGCAATCCCGTACGCCCTGCTATCGTATGGCTCGACAACAGAGCTGTCGAGGAGGCACAGATAATTGCCGAGCATTTCGGTCACAAAGAGGTTTACGAGGTAACCGGACAACCAGAAATCACCGCAACGTGGCCTGCTTGCAAGCTGCTTTGGGTAAAGAGAAACGAGCCTGACATATGGGCAAAGACAAAAAAGGTATTTTTGCTTGAGGACTGGATCCTCTACAAGCTCACAGGCAAGTTTATCTCGGAAAAAACTCTGCAATCCTCCACTATCTACTTTGACATTCACAAGGGCGAGTGGTGGGGTGAGATGCTTGACTTTATCGGTGTTAGCAAAAAAATGCTACCTACTCTCCATTCAAGCGCAAAAAAGGTGGGCGAGTACGACGGCATTCAGGTAGTCACAGGCGCTATCGACCAAATAGCAGGTGCTATCGGCGCGGGCGTTGTAAAGCAAGGAATTGTCAGCGTTATGACCGGCACTACTATGGTTATTTTTCTCCCATCGGACAAAGTACCGGAATATGACGAAAAAAGCATAGTTCCCTGCCATTACAACTACGACGATAAATACTGTCTGCTTTCGTGGACACCCACGGCAGGCATGGCGCTCAAATGGTTCAAGAATGCTCTGTGCGAGAATTTCACATTCAGAGAGCTTGACGAGCTTGCGAGCAGCGTGCCCGCAGGAAGCGACGGCGTTACATTCTTACCTTATCTTTGCGGCTCGACTATGCCAAAGTATAATCCCGCCGCAAGAGGAAGCTTTACAGGACTTACCACTGAGCATACCAGAGGTCACTTTGTGCGTGCGGTAATGGAGTCGGTAGCCTGTATGCTTAAATCCAATCTCGATTATCTCGGACTTGACGTAGACGAGATACGCGCAATGGGCGGTGGTGCAAACAGTTCGCTTTGGTGTCAGATGAAAGCAGATATGACGGGCAAAAAGCTTGTCACCCTTAAAAATAAGGAGACCGCCTGCCTTGGATCTGCCATTTTAGCGGCTGTTGGCGTCGGATGCTTTGACAGCGTGGAAGATGCGGCAAAAATGATCGAGCTTGACCGTGTTTATGAAAGTCAGGGCGTAGATTACAGAGAATGCTACGAAAGATATATGAGCTATGACAAATTGCTCAACAAATAATTTTGAGAGGTAAAAACACATGGCAAAGATAGGATTTGTCGGCTTCGGTGAGGTAAACACTCCCGTTGATGTAATAATCAGAAAATGCTCCGCGGCAGAAAAAGCCCTACGCGACGAGGGACTTGATCTGGTTTCGGTTTATCCGGTTGCCGACGACTACGAGGAAACTCAGGTAAACGCGGCAGTTGCGGCGCTTGCTAAAGAAAGCTTTGATGCGCTCGTAGTTTGCGTTGCGGGTTGGATTCCTACCCACGCGGTCATCAAGGTAACCGAGCACTACCGTCACCTGCCTATCGTCCTTTGGGGACTTTGCGGCTGGTACGAGGACGACAGACTTGTAACCACCGCCGATCAGGCAGGTACTACCGGTCTGCGCGCAACCTTTGAGGGACTCGGCTACAAGTTCAAGTACGTCTACGACATTATAGGTAAAAAGACACGAAGCGACGTTGTTGCGGATTACTGCCGTGCGGCAATTGCTGCAAAGCAGCTTCTTGTAGACAAGGTTGGTATGGCGGGATATCGCGACATGAACCTCTATGGCACTCTTTACGATGGAATGTCACTAAAAAAGGCCACCGGCGTTGAGATAGAAACTTTCGAGATGCTCGAAATTCAGCAGAGATATGACGCGCTGAACGAAGCGGATGTACGCGATGTAGTAAACAACAGAATTCTCAAATGGAATTTCCTCAAGCCCGCAAACGACGAAGCAATGATGAAAGCGGCAGGCTACTATCTTGCGGTTAAGGCTATCGCTGATGAGCGAGGATACAAGGCTATTTCGCTCAAGGATGTTGACGGTATGAAGAAGCTTTGCGGCTTCCCCCCTGCCCCCATCTTTATGCTTCTCTCAGAGGACGGCTACACCACCGTTCCCGAAAACGACTCCCTCGGCGCTGTTACTCAGCTTATGATGAACCGCCTTACAGGTCAGCTTGCAGGTTATCTTGAATTCTACGAGTTCTTTGATAACAGCGTGCTTGCGGGCGTGCCCGATTTTGTAGCTGCTGATATGGTTGACGGCGAGACCTACACCGTTCTCCCTGCGGCATTCGGTATGCTCAGCCAGGGTATTCTCAACGTTTCCAAGGTAAAGACAGGTACTGTTACCATGAGCCGCCTTGTTTACAAGGACGGTAAGTACACAATGCAGGTCATCCTCGGTGACGGCAAGAACCCGCCGAAGTGGGAGGAGTGCGGTTGGGATCAGCCCGCGCCTCAGCTCTCCGCGCTTGAGATTGTTATCGGTGACGTTGAAACCTTTGCCGACAACGTAGCCTGCCAGCACTACATTATCACCTATGGCGACAACAGAGCGAAGATCAAGAATCTTTGCGACATCCTCGGAATTGAATTCTTTGAGGTTGTAAAAAACTAATACAAAGAGGTACATATGATCTATATTCTCGATACCGCAGATCTTGCGGCAATTAAGCATTGTAACGAGTTCTACCCCCTCGCGGGCGTTACCACCAATCCCTCCATCATTGCAAAGGCAAAAACTGATTTCTGGCCTTTGGTACAAGAGATACGTTCCATCATCGGACCTGACAAGATGCTCCACGTGCAGACCACTCAGGTAAAGGCAGAGGACATCGTTGAAGAAGCAAAGCTCCTCAAGGAAAGGCTCGGCGGCGAGTTCTACGTAAAGATCCCGATTGGCGAGGAAGGTCTTAAAGCTACTATGATGCTCAAAAAGATTGGCATCGGCGTTACCATGACCGCCATCTTTACCCCTGCGCAGGCACTTATGGCAGCTATGGCAGGTGCGTCCTTTGTTGCTCCATACGTTAACCGCCTTGACAATATCCTCGGTGACGGCTGTGAAGTGGTTGCGGAAATTGTAAACCAGCTTGAAAACTTCGGCTCCAAGTGCAAGGTTCTTGCAGCGAGCTTCAAGAATGCAGAGCAGGTTCACAAGTGCGCATCCTACGGTTGCCACAGCGTTACCGTTTCAGATGACGTTCTGAAAATGCTCATCGCTCATCCTATGACAGATGTCGCTATCGCAGGCTTTGATAAGGACTGGAAAGCTGTTTACGGTGAGAAGACCATTAAGGATTTTAATTGATTTTTTGCGGTTTCATTTCACCTAAATGCGCAAAGGCGCACAGGATCCGCGCCGAGATTGAAAAAACTTGAAACAGAAGAAAATATTTCCATAGAGATGAATTAAAAACGGAGGTTATTATGAGTAACATCAAAATCGGTTGGAGCCAGGTCAGTATTGTTCCGGAAGGCAGAAGGATCGACCTTGTAGGTCAATTTTACGAGCGAATTTCGGGCGAGGTTGAGACTCCTATCGCAGTAACTGCGCTCGCTATTGAGTGCGGTGACGATCATTTTGTATGGGTTGGTTGTGACCTTACCACCACCAGCTTTAAGCTCTTGAGAGCAGTAAGAGATTACTTGCCCGACGATTGCGGATTTGACAAGTCAAAGCTTATTATAAGCGCAATTCACTCGCACACAACTATGGGCTATGCGGACAGAACTGACTCCTTCTTTGCTGCGTCAAAGGCTCTTGAATTATACAAACCCGACCATATCAAGTACGTTCCGCTGGCTCACGACGAATCTCCCGATATTCTCCGAGGCGAGGAGGCGAAGGCTTTTCTCGTTGAAAGAATTGCAAAGGCAGCAGTTGAGGCGTGGAGCAACCGCAATGAAGGTATTTACGCCTGCGGATTTGGACGAGCGGCTGTCGGTATGTGTCGCCGCGCCTGTTATGACGACGGCTCGGCAAAAATGTGGGGCGACACGAATACGCCTAACTTTACCGAGCTTGAATCAGGCAACGATTCGGGTATCGAGCTCATGTTCACATATGATGCAGAAAAGAAGCTTACCGGTGTTATCGCAAACGTCGCTTGTCCTGCGCAGGTGCTGGAGCATCAGAGCTTTATTTCCTCCGACTATATGGGCAAGGTAAGAGCAAAGATTCAGGAAAAATACGGTAATAACGTAGGCTTCCTCGGACTTCTCTCCCCCTGCGGTGATATGTGCCCCCGCGACCTCATCCGTTGGGTTGACTCACCCGTTTGCAAAAACGATCCCAATATCAATCACGACGTGATTATTGAGCGCCGCGCAGATCCCTCTATGTTTGATATCAAGGGTTGCGAAAAGGTGGCAAGACGCGTTGCAAACGAGATTTTCTGGGCCTTGGACGACGTTACTGAATACGTTACCGAAACCGATCTTGAGCATAAAAAGCTTACGATCGATATACCCCTGCGTCGCGTGACCATTGCAGAATATCTAAATGCAAAGCATGTAATTGAGGATTTCTATTCCAACTGCAAAACGGATATAAACTACGAGGACAACGCGAGAATGCAGATATACGGCGGCATTATCGCCAGATATACCCTCCAGCAGACTATGGACTTATATCCCATCGAGGTTCACGTGCTTCGTCTCGGTGACGTAGCGTTCGCTACCAATCCTTATGAGCTTTTCCTTAACTACGGCAACCAAATTCGTGCGAGAAGCCTTGCAAAGCAGACCTTCCTCGTTCAGCACGCTTGCGGATCATACGGTTATCTTCCCACTGAAAAAGCAGAAAAAGGAAGCCACTATTCCGCATTCGTAGGCAGCGGTACGGCAGGTCACGTCGGCGGCGAAATGCTTGTCCGCAAGACCGTTGAAGAGATCAATAAAATGTTTAAATAATCGAGGCATCAAAATCCTCCACTGCGCAAATTGTGCCAATATAAGATGAATTATCAATAGAAGTGCAACACGGCAAGTGTTGCACTTGATAGTATAATTCACCCGGCAATGAAAAAGACGGACAGGTTTTCCTGTCCGTCTTCCTTTATTGATTTTTATGCTTTATGCAACAGGCTCATAAGCCTTTGCAGCAAGGATATAATCGTAAAGCGCTGACGTCAGAGCCGTAAGCTTAGCGCCTGTGGTTCCAAGAGCGTCAATGTAATCCTGATAGCACCAGGTTCCTGCAGAGCCGTCGGGAAGCTCAATCTCGAAGGCTGCATCGAAATTGAATACTCTCAGATAGCTGAAGGTAACGTATCCGTCAACAACCTCAATCTCGTTACCGTTAATGATAAGAACGTCTATCTCGCTGTCAAGCACGTGGATTACATACTCGGGGGTAGATGCAAGATTTACCGAAATCTCAAGCTTTCCTGCCAGTGCAGACGCGTCGGTCTCATATACGGTCTTCTCAGGAAGAGTCGTCTTAGGCTCGTATCCCTCGATGATAGCTGCGATTTCCTCAACTGCATTCTCGTTGTCATCAACGGTCATATAGTTGTAAGCCGCCTGAATGTACTTAAGCATATAGTATGCAAGGTCACGCTCAGCGTCGGTCTTCTCATCATCGTCAAGAAGCATTTCTGCGTATGCTACAACGGATATAACGGAAGTCTTTTCGGTAACGAAGCCTCCTTCCTCAAAGATGAGGGTTACCTCAGCACCGGTGAACATTTCGTTACTGTCAACGGCTATGGTTGCACGGTAGTAGTTCTCATCATCGGTAGCTACGAACTCAGTGCTTCCAGCCGCGAGAAGCTCGTAATAATCCTTGTGAATATATACGTTAACCGCAATCTGAGTGTCAAGAGTAAGGCTTACCTCAGATTCTATGAACTTTCTCTCTATCTCATAGTCGGGAACGAATACGAGAACGGAATCCGTGGAGCCCTCGGAAAGCGTCCAAGACGCCTTAACAATCATAGTCTTGAGATTGATAGGCTCAAGGGGTGATGCGGGAGCAAATCCGTCAAGCTCAGCACCCTTTGCGAAGGTACCGGTGAAGTATACGGTATTGCCGTCTGCGGAGGTCCAGCTTGCAGTTATTACATCCTCTGCGGAAGCAAGAAGCATATAGTATACGGTTCCGTCTTCCTTAGCGTAAATAGCAGTTTCTACAACGTCCTCTGCATAATATACACCGGGATATGCCTCGTTGATATCGGTAGTCTTTGTATCAATCTTAGCTTCGTCATACTCATTGATGATTACGGAGCTTTCTGCAAATACCGTACCTGCACCGACTACTATCTTACCGACGGTCGCACCTGCAAGAGCGTCTGCACCGAATACCTTAGTGCCGTTAAGATATACCTTATGCTCGAAGGTTTCGGCAGATACGAAGCCTGCATTCTCTGCAGTAAGGGTTATATCGCAATTATTGAAGTATATACCTGTGCAGGCAGCCGGTTTGTTGGGAACATTGCCTGCTGCATCTGTCCAAAGACGTGCTATAAGATTCTCGGAAGCGGAGGTTATAGTTGCTCCGTTTACGGTAACCTCAGCATCACTGGTATAGCTACGCTGAGATTTAGAGGTATTATAGTTATTTGCCTGATAGTTGATAAATGCAAATCCTGCGGTCTGTGCTATCTGCTCGTATTTACCGCCGGTTACGTTAAGCGTTGTGTTTTTACCGTGTCCGGTCTTGTAAGTCTCGACAGTCGCAAGCGTATTAAGAGTCATAGAAATGTTTTCCGCTTCTACGTTAACCGTCTTGTTACTACCAAGAATTGAGAAGAGCGCGACCTGCTCACCCGAAGCGGTCTTCGTATCAATAATCTTACCACCTGCGCGAGAGGACTTGATTTCAAGAGAGATAGTGTCGGTTTGAGCACCGTTACCAGATCCGCCTTCAATATGACCTACTACGAATGCTATTTCATCGGAGCGAGCCGAAAGGTCAAGGGTTTTACCGTTAAGGTCAATGGTGATATCCATTGCGCCTACGATGAAGCTCGAAAATTCTGAGGTTACGGTAATATCAGCCATGAGGACTATTGTATCTTTGTCACGTCTGTCCTTTACGCTATAAATCTTTTCGGTAAGAGCATAGTCGTCCTTATCAACGTCACCGTCGGTATCCATATCGGTGATATTATCAAGCACGAGCGCGCCAACCTTGGATTCGTTGGTAACGAAGCGGCGGCTGATATCTGCCCAATCCTCTACGGAGGTGAAGTAGCTGGCTGCTGCTCCGTCTGCATGCTCAATCTTAAAGAGAACGTTTGAGTAAACCACGTCGTATATTGCATAGTAGGTACGGGGATTGCCGTTATCGGCTTCTTTACTTACCACGGGGAACTCTGAAATTAGCTCAATCTCATCAAGAGCTGCAGCATAATCCTCAAGGCTATCAAATGTCATGGGAGTGATGTACTCGGTGGACCAGCCGACAATTCCGTATACGTTTCTGCCGAACTCAATGAGGTCACCCTCAGCATATCCTTCAGGAACTGCGGGACAGCTTCCGCCGCGAACGACTGTGGTTAACCACTTATCAGTATCGTTTTCGGGATTTTCGTCAAAGCCTGTGTACCAGTTAACCTCGATAGGCTCTCCGTATATCTGGTTAGAGTAATGATATATAAGATTTCCGTTTCCGTCGTTGAACGTTATTCCGGATACCTCGGATATGAAGTTTGCATCGGCACATAAACCGTTGGTAACTATCATACCGGAAATTTCGGGAAGCTCAATATTACCGGACATAGTTTCGTTAACCATAACGGCTACGCCAAGCTTGCTTGCTGCGGTATAAGCCTCGATGAAATCAGAATATCCGAGTCCGTTTACAAGATACGGAGCGCTGAAATTATAATCCATATCGTAAAGGTCTACCTGACGACCTATGGGTTCTATATAATCGTATGGGTCAAACTCACCGCCGAAATACTCAGGGTACTGAGCACCGAATACGTTGTTGATACCAAAGGATGCGTCTTCGTGATAAGTTCCGGGCTGAAGCTGAATACGTATAGTAGTACGTAGCAAGTTGATAGCGCTAACCGTAAGTCTATCTCCCAAAGGCTGACCGTCTACGTATACCTGTACTAATCTATCAGCAGGTGCGTAAACTATCTCAAGATGAGCCGTTGTGCCTGTAATTGTGTGGTTTTTTTTGTTAGCGGTTATAGTCTTTCCTTCAATCGTGAAAACACCCAAAAGGGCCGTTGACGTGCCTTCTCCTACAATAGCAGCCGAGTATTTAGGCGCTCCGGCTGTCTCGTCAACGATAACGTCCATAGCGTACTTAATAACTCCGCCGTTTTCGACAATATATTTGCCGTTGGCATCGGCATTATTAAATTTCGCAAAATAGCTTACGTCAAGGTAGGCGTAGTGCATGGGAATGGTTACCATGCCGGGCTCGGTGTCGGTAGGCGGCGTGTATGTAGCGATATTAAGATAGTTCTCTTGTGTACAAACGGTACCTCGATGCCCCTCGGCAAGCACGTACTCACCGTCGGCCTCGCTCCAGACAAACTGGGGAAGGTTATGCGAGATATAAGCATCCTCGGCAGTACCCTCACGAAGAAGGAAACCGACCGCGTGACCAAAGCCAATAATACCGGTGGTGGTATCATAAGTTGTACCAAGCTCAGATTCGGCTACGTCGAAGGTATACATGCGGTAATTCATAGTAGGGGATACGCCTACTACGTAGGGGAAATCCTGATTGGGAATTGGGTCGAAAATGGCTGTTAGCCCATCTGCGATAGCAACAGGAGGCTTGCTGCTTCCGAAACGTGCACCTGCAAGCATAGTTACGGAATTTGCTTCCTTTGCGGCAGAATCCACCGTCACGCCAACGCCCTCGTAAAGAGTAGAGCCTGAGCCGATAAGCACCTTTGCCGCACCGCTGAACATTGCTACGGCTTCGTCTGCATCACCGACAAGCTCAGCAGAGGTATCGGTAAGCTCTATTTCAAAGCCCTGACCAATTGTTGCCGTAAGGTCGGTTTCGAAGACGTAACCGGTTGCGCGAATTATGGAAGATGTGCCACTCAGTCTGGAAGAGCCTGAAACGGCTACCTTACCCTCGAAGGCTTCGGTGATTCCCTTCATGGTGAAGAAGCTCTGAGCCGATACGTTGTTACCCTCGCACAAGAACTTAACGCCCTTGGCGGTAATTCCGAAGTCAACCTCATTGCCTACTCTTATACCGTTTGCGGTTGTGCAAATCGTAGTATCAAAAATATCGAGAATTGAGCTGTATTCGATATCTGCGAAATACTTTCCGTCAGCCGAGGTATCTGCATCATTTATAAGGATAAGACCGTTATCAATTCCGAGATATGCACCCTGACCGAGAATTACGGAGCTATCTGCAGCCTTGCCCGACATCACGTATACCGCATTGGTATAAAGCGAGCACAAGGGGTCTACAGAGTATATGGAACCGGATTCTACGTTAGCGGTTATACCGTATGCATGACCGGCAGCTGTACCGTCAAAGGTTACGTGGGTGGTAAGGTCGTTCTCGGGATTGGGATCGGCTACGTTAATCAGCATACCGACGGCATTTATATCGCCGGAGCCGAGAATTTTAACCGAATATTCATCCGATTCAACCTCTGCCGTTACGTTAAATACAGGTTCGGCTGTGGTGGAGATAATATCCCAGCCTGCCATATCAAATGTCATCAGCTTGGATATACTTATTGACTCGTCTATTTCGATATTCGCTTTCAGCGTTACCGTTCCGCCAACCTTAACGTTCGCAACGGCTTCGTGAACGTCAGAGGTAGTCTGAATCTGACCGTTTTCATCAACGTATTCTACCGTATCGGTATTTGCGCTGATTACTACGGCCAATGCCGTACAGATAATGGCAACGGAAAGCAGAAGAATAAGAAGCTTCTTTGATTTCTTCATTGTATTTCCTTTCTCAGTTAAACTGTTTAGAAAAGTTTAAGAGATATATTAGTGTCAATGTAGTTATTTTAGTACTGAATTTTCGGTGTTCCCTCGGCACCGCCGTGCGCTTCGGCAGGCGGTGCCTTTTTACAGGGAGCTTTTTGGATTTTTAAAGGAGTAAATCTCGCCTCAATCGTCTTATTCAGACTCCTGACCGTTATTGCTCAGACAATAAACGTAATTTCTGAAGCTGGATATCATATCTGTAAGATATTTAGGCGAATTCTTAATGCTTTCGGCATAATCTGCCAGGCTGTACTGTGCTTCATATTCGTCGGTGCCATCATCTACAACGATGTCAAATACATCGTTATACTTATCCGTTGACAGAGGTACGTAGGTGAATACGTATCTTCCTCTGATACGCTCGGCATCATCTACGGTGTAGGTAATTCCGGCGATGGTAACGGTACCGTCGAATTTAGGATCGGTTATGGTTATAATGAACTTGGGAATAGAGCTTACGTCAACGGATAGCGTTGCAACGCCTGCAAGGGCAGAGGTATCCGAGGGTTCATCTTCAAAGGTAGGTGCTGAAAGCTTATCGCTTATCTTGATGATAGTATCGAAATCGTCAGTGAAATCGTAGCTTTCATCATCTACAGTTTCAAATATTCTGTAATAATCGTACGCCTTATCAAGATAATCAACAAGGTGGCAAAGCAGGGTTATCATATTAGCGTTGTCTGCTGCTACCGCATCGGCAAGAGCGAGCTTCAGGCAATCCTTAACACTTACTATTCCGATATAGTCAACCGTCACGCCGCCGCTCACAATGCTAACGGGTATTTCGGTTCCGGAAACGGAATTCTTAATGTCTGCCGACTTGGTTATAACGAGATAATCACCACCGTCGTTTTCGATAGTGGGAGCAAGCAGAGCCTTGATATCCTTGCTGAGAGTTACGTACATATCCTCGGGGATCAGATATTCACCGGATTCAAGGGTTGCACCGATATCTTCAAGCTTTGCAATTATATCCGCATCCGCGGTTGCTTCAAGTCCGGTTACATAGTAATATTTCTTACCTGCAACCTCCTTGAGTTCGTGGAGCAGAGATGCACGGGTTTCGATAGAAAGAACCTCGTAGTACTCGATAGGAATGTAGAACTTGACAATTATACCGTTGTCAAATGCAGCGCTTGCTTTAGTACCGGTAAGCTCTGATTCGAGAATATATCCGGGATACATATAAATAACGCCATTTTCAATCTCGCTCTCATCAGCCTTCCAGGTTCCGTCAAACACTCTCGTTACAAGCGCATTGTAGGCATAAGGCTCGGGATCGACGCCTAAATACTTGGGAGTGGAGGTGGAGAGATAGATTTCGGGTTTGCCGAGGTATTTTGTTTTATCGTGCTCAAGGGTGAGCCAGTAAACCGTTACCTCCTTTGCCTCGGATTCAACTATTTCGTAGTTGAGGTCGCCGAGGAAGATAACCACGTCAGCCTCTATGGCGGAAACGTCAGCTCCGGCAGGAGCAACGCATACCTTCTGGCCGGACTGGTTGGTGGTTACGTAGATGCTGCTCTCGAAGTTCGCTCCACCAAAGTAGGTGAACATAGGCTTGGGCATCTTAAGACCTGCCGACTTGAGTCCTGCGGAGGCGTACACTATAGCCTTGTCAGAACGGATAGCGTTAAGCAGGTTGCTTTCGTTATAGGAAGCTATACCGACTATTGCGTTGGAGCCGGAAAGCTTTACGTAAGAGGTTCCCTTTCCTACTATGACCTTATCGGTAGAATTACCGAGACGGCCGTATACGGTAGAGTTCTCTATTGCAAGTCTGGCATACTGAGCCAGCTTCATTACCGTATCAGCGGTGCTTGCCGCCACAACGGTGGAATTTTTAACAACGAAATTATCAATCGTATATGCAACTCTTGCCTCATCAACCTCAAAGCCAAAGAACAGAGAGTTTCCTGCGGCCGCAACCAGCGTCGCACCGTCAACGGTTACAGCACCCATCTCATTTCTCGCGGTGATGAAAGCACTTGTCATTGCCATAGACTTGACGTAAATACCGCCGATTAAGTTAACCGAGCAGCTCTCGTCACCGTCAGCAACAACGAGGCCGGCAGCGTTGATTTCAAGATTTCTGCCGGATTTGCCGTTTGCCTCACCGATATTGATAGAGGAATTAACAGCACCCTTTGCCATCTCAAATGCGTAGGTGTTGCCGATAACGTTGAGCTTACCGCCGGCAAGCGAGGAATAAACGTTAAGAGTTACGTAGCTTCCTATTTTAACAATAGGAGCGTTTGCAGATATATCAACCGTGCGGCCTGCAAGGTCAATGTTGATTACCACAGGAGCATTCTTGGTTCCCTCTACGACTGCGGTAGAACCGATGCTTACAGCGTAGTCTACGTTGAATTTAAGAGTATCGTTTGCTCCAAATTTAGCAAAATACTCGGGGAAGAGGTCGGCTTCAATATGACCTGCGGGAAGCTTCGAGGGGTTAGTGATGATGAATGCGGGAACACCGGAATCCTTATATACGGGATAGTAGGTAGGTCCGTATCCGTAAACCAAATCCTCGTAGGTTATGGTCTTGATTCCAACCGCAAGCTTTGCTTTAGCTGCCTCGTATTCTGCTGGAGTAGCATAGTCTCCGTACCAGAGATACTCGTTGGCAACCCAGCCGTCAAACACATAGAATCTGTCTCCTATTACCACAGGAGGAACGTCAAAATTAGGCTGCTTGGGGTAGGTTCCGCGAACGGCACCTGCGGTATGGAAATTCGCTATGTCGTCAAGTACGTTCTCATCAGTGCCGAAATACCAGTTGGTATCTACGGGCTTTCCTGCACCGTAGACGGTATTCGAGAAGAAGAAGGTACTGGTATTCTCGCCTATTGCGTCAGGCGTATATTTAGCTGCTTTTTCGGAATCAAACGAAATCAGGTAATCTCCGGTAACAACAACGTAACCGTCGGGGGTACTTTCGGAGATGTGCTGGCTATTGACTACGTCACCGTTTACAGTGACGTACGAGCCTATGCTCTGCGCATACTTGAATGCGTAGTCAAGGCTGGGCATCATTTTGCCGTTTACTTTTATATTAGTCTTGCGGGCATATCCGGAAGTTTCGGTTCCGGGACCGGTACGAAGATAGTTCTCGGGAGCAAAGGTTGCATTATCAACGCGCTCATATGCAATAGACGTAACGTCGTCGATGATACAGCCGGCGCCGTAAGGAACCTTATACTTCTCACCCGCATTTTCGCTGACTCTGAGTTCTCCGGTAATTCTTACGGTTCTGTAATTTGCTGTAGTAGCAATGAACTCTTCATCGGTTCCGGGGTTGAGGAAGAAGGTTGTCTGATACAGCACCTTGGAATCGGGGTTACTTTCATCATAAGATATCTTCGTAACCAATACGAGCCTATTCCATCTGCCGTCGGTATAAGCCTGACCGTTTACGGTCTTGTTGCCTTCACCGTCGGGATTCGGAACTGTAACCGCAACCTCACCATTGGTGTAAACAGTCATCGAAGGTCCAAACATGGGTCCGGTGCTTGCCGTAGTTTGGTACGACATATTAGCAAAGGAGAACTGAGTGAAGCCCGCTTCGGGTGCCGCGAAGTTAAACTCACGAACCGTTACGAAAGAGGTGGTTTCGGTTACCAAAGCCTTATCTCCACCGATGCCGCCAACGGCAAGGTAGCCTGCAGATCCGACGTACCAGCTCATCTGCGCCTTCTCATCAAAGAAGTATTGGTTGGTAACGCCGCTATGCGTAGCAGGATTTATAGTATCCTTATGGCTGGGCATTCTGTAAGTATAATAAGCGTTGGTGTCGTTATACTCAATACGTATCTGTCCGCCACCGCGGTTAGCAGCACCGATACCCAAGCCCGCAGGTGACGTCGCATTGCTGAAGGTATCACGGACATAGGACTCAAAGTCTATCGACGTGAACTCCGCCTGGTTCGCAGAGCGCTTAGTTATCCTTTCATAGTCGGGATTTCTGTAATGAGTGACGGTTTCCATTATTTCAACCTCGAACTCATCGTAGGTGCCGGTTCCGACCCTCTCCTGCTCGGTATATGCGTCCATGAACACGTAAGGTGTCCGAGCGGGACCGAAGGGGTCATACACAAAATCGTAGCCGGAATAACAGGAATATACTACCGTACCGACAGGATCCTCCTCGGTGATACCGAAGTTAGGAACGTCTCTGTCGAATCTTACGCCTTCCTCAACGTACACAAGAGGTGCGCCTCCGGTGAAGGTAGGCAATCCCTTAGATGAGAAGGGTATGGCACCAACCTCAAAGGTAGAGTCCATAACAAGCTTTGCTGCAACTCTGCCTCCGAAGAGGTATCCGCCGCCCGCTTTACCGTAGTTGGAAACGAAAACGTCGGTTGATGCAAATACTACGTAGAAATCCTTGTAAAGATCCTCGTCGAGCGCAGCTTCGCTTCCGAAGGGGGTATCTACGAGTATAGACGAGGTGACGATTTCCGTCTCACCGAACACAACCATACCGCTTACGCCATTGGTGATTGTGGGAGCAACCTGAACAACAGTCTGGTTATAAGCGTCGCCTTCCGGGGAAATGTGAGTGTAAATACCGCCGGAAACCGCGATTACAACCGAATTGCATTTTTCGTATGCAAGCAGGCTTTCGTCAATGGTTGCTTCGGGCATTTCCGAAGAACTGCCGGAGCCGTCTGCAACGGTCTGCGCGCCGCCTGCACCTTCACCGTCTCCCGCAGGAGCCATGTTATATCCCTTTGCACCATCGCTGACGTAGAAGATATTGGACGTGGTGTTAACGTAGCAATTCTGAAGCATAGCCACAGCTTCACCGCCGATGTTATAGGCATAGGTGGCCGATGCAAGCTTTCTCTCACAAACGATACCGAATCTATCACCGGAAACGATACCGCCGGTTGCCTTTATAACGTCGAGCTTAGGAGCGTCAACGTCTACCTTAATCTCGGTGAGAGAGAAGGAGAGAACGCCGTTTGAAACCTCTGCTGCACCAACAGACTGATTACGAAGGTTCACGTGGATACCGTACTCGGCACCCTTGAAGGCAACGTGCGCGTTTGTGGTGAGAGACAGAAGAAGACCTCTGGTCTCTATGTATCCTGCACCGATGACAGAAACGTCTGCCGCGCTCGCAGGCGTGAGAACGGTTTGCTCACCGTTGGTGTAGGTTACGTTGAACAAAGGATTAGTGGAGATGTTGGATATACAATAACCTCCGAGATCCAAAGTCACGCGCTTGGAAATAACTATCGGTTCCGTGACCGTTAGATTGCTTCCGAGCGTTACGGTTCCTCCATCCTTGACGTTTGCCATAGCTTCAGCCATTGAAGACGTCGTCACCGTAGTGTTGGACGAATCCACGTAGCTGATTACCGCATCGTCATTTGCGCTGATAGCGAATGCAAACGCGCCGACGATAAGAGCAACGGCAAGGAAGAGAATGACAAGCTTTGTCGATTTCTTCATACTTGATTCCTTTCTTTGCAGAAAAAATTTGACGGAAATTCGGGCTCTGCCAGAGCAGCTTATTTTCCGACAGTACGCCCTTTTATTAGTCATTACATAAATTATACAGCAAATGCCCTCTTTTTGTCAATTATATATAAAAGAGAAAATGGTACTGCTAATTTAGTTATTTTGCACAAGCACAACGCAGAATCAACAACCTCCGATGCGCTTGACAGAGGCAAAAAAGCGTGGTAGAATTAAGAAAACAAAGGAGGCGGCTTATGAGGTACGACTGCGGTGAAAAGAGAATACTGATAAGCGTAGAAGAGCTTGTGACGCTTGCAAGAAGAGCCTCCGCTTCCATTGCCGTTTACGGCTCCGAAGCACATCGCGGAGGCTCGGAAAGCTGCGATTATTCCATTGACGTATCGCACGGCGGGATGGATTTCAGAATTTTCGCACCAGTCCCCAGATTTGACGGAGGAACGCTTTCGCTGAGCTTTCCCACGGCCTCAAGCCCGAGCAAGCCGAGCAAAGCGGATACCGCTCAAGCCAGAGGTGAGGCGTTTTTACTTGCGCTGATTGCTGCCGAAAACGGACTTTTATCCGACTCCGACTCGGGAAAATTCCGAATTTCAATTTCTTATTTCAACGGCACAAGCGGCGAGTGCTGCGAGTTCTGCGAGCACGTTGACAAAGATAAGCTTTCGGAATTTACCGAGAGATGCCTTAAAAGGATAATGCGACACGCCCTTGCCGAGAGGGAGAGAGGTGAGGTTCGCCTACCCTCTATGAAAAAAGCCGCGTTCCCATATGGAAAAATGAGACAGGGGCAAGAAGAATTTATACGCGCCGCCTACTCGACGATGCTACGCGGCGGAGAGCTTTTCGGAGCCGCGCCTACCGGCACGGGAAAAACCGTCAGCACGCTTTATCCTGCCATAAGAGCACTTGGCGCCGGTGCCGTTGACAAGGTGTTCTACCTTACACCGAAGACGACTATATCCGAGCCTGTAAGAGAGTGCCTTTCGCATTTTACCAAGCAGGGCGTTAAGGTTCGCGCCATGATTTTAAGCTCTAAGGAGCGCTCCTGCGAGGGAGGTCTGGCTTGCCGTGAAAGCAAAAGCGCCTGCCCAAGACTTGACGACGGACGACTTTCCGAGGCGCTGTTTGCGCTCTTTGAAGAGGGGTTGACAACAGCGGAGTTATCGGATTTCAAGAGGATAGCAAACTCATACACGGTATGCCCGTACGAGCTCTCGTTATGCTATGCCGAGCTATGCGACATAGTTGTTTGCGATTTCAATTACGTTTTCGATCCCTCGGTATACATTCGCAGATTTTTTGACAAGGGCGGCAATTACGGATTCCTGATAGACGAGGCGCACAATCTGGCGCAGAGGACCAGAGAAATGTATTCAGCCGAGCTTTCCTGCTCGGATATCCTCGCCCCCTGCCGCTCCGACGTTCTCGCAGAGCATTCCGAAACCGTTGCGGCAGCGAAAAAACTTGAGGAGAAATTCCGCGCTGCGCTCTTCCCTTACGTTTCGGAAGAGCTGAGAGAAAATCCCGACGGAACTCGACACGGGGCTTACCATACGCGTTCGCTTCCCGCAGAGCTGTACACACTTTTTGATGAAGCTATCGAGATTACCGAGAAGGATATACGCCGCAATCTCAGTGCTGAAGACGAGGAGCGCGGCAGCCGCCTCGTTTCCCTGCGCGATTACTCGGCAACACTCAAAAAATTCCGCGATGCCGCAGCGTCGTTTGACGACGGATTTGAGCTTTTCATCTTCTGCGACGAAGAGCAGATATCCGCACCTGACGGAGAGCAAAAAGCAGTCGTGAATCTACGTGCTAAGATCTTTTGCATTGACACGGGTGCCGTGCTTCGCGAAAAACTCAAGCTCGGCAGATGCGCAATTTTCTTTTCCGGAACGCTATCGCCTCTTGAATATTTCAAGGACACTCTGGGCGGCGGCAGAACCTCAAGAGTTCTGGAAATTGCATCGCCATTCGTTTCGGAGCAAGTATCGGTGTCGGTATTCGATTCCGTCAGCACCCGATTCAACGAAAGAGAGGACACTCTGATACCTCTTTGCCGCGTTATTGGGGCAGCTTTGGCTCCCAAGCCCGGTCACTACATGATTTTCACGCCCTCCTATGCTTATTGCGAGGCTATATACCGCGTATTCCGTGCAAGGTATCCGAAAATACGCGCTATTCTTCAGACGCCTAACATGAGTGCTGCCCAAAAGCGTGAATTTCTTGCCGAATTTTCCGGGAATGAAAATTCCTATCTTGCCGCTTTTTGCGTAACCGGCGGTATTTTTTCCGAAGGAATTGACCTTCCCGGCAGCAAACTGATCGGCGCGGTTATCGTTGGAATAAGCATGCCCACGCCAAGCTATGAAACCGAGGCGATAAGCGCATATTACGACGAAAAGCTGGAATCGGGACGGCTTTATGCATATATATACCCCGGACTTAATAAAGTGCTTCAAGCCGCGGGGCGTGTAATAAGAAGCGAGGACGACAGGGGCATAATTTTGCTTGTTGACGACCGTTTTGCCGACCCGCTTTACAAGGAAAGCGCGCCTGATATCTGGCAAGGTATGCGCTTTTTCTCGGACGCCAAGCGTCTTAATGCCGCGATTGACGAGTTCTGGAAAAGCTGAGGCAAACAAGGTCTGCGCAATCGGATTTTGCAAACTAACGTCAACATACAAAAAAGCGAATGCGGGAGATTTTTCGCATTCGCTTTTTTGTATGTTTTATTTATGGAATTGACCGTTTTTCCGATCAGTAAAGCTCGCACAGAGCCAGAGTAAGCTTTGCCGAACGTTCGGCGGCAATAGGCATGAATTTCATATAATCCATAGACGAACCCTCGTCGGCAGAATCGGAAATTGCCCTTATAACTATGAACGGGGTGCCGCTTACGTATGCAACCTGTGCAATCGCAGCGCCCTCCATTTCGCATACCGATGCGTCAAATTCATCGCGGATACGAGTCTTATCCCCCTGCTCACAGATGAATTTATCTCCGGAAGCAACAGTCCCAAAGTGGCAAGCAAGGCCTGCCTTCTTAGCTGCGTCAAGGACTATTTGCAAAGCCCTTTTATCACTTTCGAAGAAGACTCGGTTTATACCGGATATCAATCCCTTGGGGTCACCCAAAGCAGAGGTATCCATATCGTGCTGACAAAGCTTTTCCGCTACAACTATATCTCCGACGGCAATGCCGCTTTTGAGTCCGCCGCCGACGCCGGTATTGACTACAAGTGTCGGAGAAAAGCGAACTATCATAGCTGATGCGCAGGATGCGGCAAAGACCTTACCGACACCGCATTTTGCGATGACAGCGTTTTTCTTGCCAAGTCTTCCCGTATAGAAAACGGTTCCGCATATCACGTGCTGCTCGGCTCCCTCAAGCTTTGCAACGAGGCTCGAAACCTCGTTTTCAAGGGCACCGATTATTCCAATATCGTATTTCATTGTTACGTCCTGCTGATTAATTTGATTACGTGAAATTTATTCGGTTGGATACTCAAATACAGGTCCGCCACGGTGCAACGCTTCAAGATAATCCCTGCACTCTCGCTTGGCTGCACTCAAATCCAAATTCTTGTAATTTCCGCATTCGATGCGCGAGGCACCCGGCATATCACCGACGTGGTCAAGTATTTTTCTAAGAATTGACAAAACGGTGTTGTAGCTCTCGGTGTGCTCGGCATCTCTTATAAGCAGATAAAAACCGGTCTGGCAACCCATAGGCCCAAAATATATGACACGCTCCCCTATTTCGCTGTTACGGACATAAGTTGCGAAAAGGTGCTCTATGGAATGCATGGTGGCATTGTCCATGAAGCTGTCGCAGTTCGGGCGACGGAAACGCAGGTCGTACGTGGTTATATCACCATCAATACGGGATATATACATTCCGGGTACTATATAGTCGTGATTTACCGTGAACGAGGCTATCCGTGTCAATTTTTCTGTGTTTTTCATTAGAACTCGAGAGCCTTTTCGATATACGCCTTAACCTCGGAGACGGGTATTCTGACTTGCTCCATGGTATCTCTGTCACGTACGGTTACGCAACCGTCGTTTTCACTCTCAAAATCGTAGGTTATAC
Organism: Eubacteriales bacterium; assembly: GCA_045588085.1. Lineage (GTDB taxonomy): Bacteria > Bacillota > Clostridia > Oscillospirales > CAG-272 > UBA1740. The sequence continues at coordinate 9,864 of JAZNDN010000053.1, read as the reverse complement.
AGAAGGGAGTTCCTATTTCGTCCTCTCTGCGATATCTCTTACCGATAGAACCGGTTTCGTCAAACTCAACCGCGAAATAACGTGAAAGCTCATCGTATACCTCAAGCGCCTTTTCGGAAAGCTTCTTAGAAAGAGGAAGAACCGCAGCCTTGTAGGGTGCGAGCGCGGGATGGAGATGCAAAACGACACGGGTATCGTTCTCACCGATAGTTTCCTCGTCGTAAGCGTCTACAAGGAACGCCAGAGCAACTCTGTCAGCACCGAGCGAGGGCTCTACAACGTAAGGCGTGTATCTCTCGTTTGTTTCGGGATCGAAATAGGTCATATCCTTGCCGGAATGCTTCTCATGCTGACCGAGGTCGTAGTCAGTTCTGTCTGCAACACCCCAAAGCTCGCCCCATCCGAACGGGAAGAGGAATTCGAAGTCGGTGGTTGCCTTGGAGTAGAAGCAAAGCTCGTCGGGATCATGATCGCGCAGTCTGAGATTTTCCTCTCTCATTCCGAGATTAAGAAGGAACTTATGGCAGTAATCCTTCCAGTATGCGAACCATTCGAGGTCGGTTCCGGGCTTGCAAAAGAACTCAAGCTCCATCTGCTCAAATTCACGGGTTCTGAATACAAAGTTACCGGGGGTTATCTCATTTCTGAAGGATTTGCCTATCTGGCAAACACCGAAAGGCAGCTTTCTTCTGGTTGAGCGCTGGATAGCCGGGAAATTAACGAAAATTCCCTGAGCAGTTTCGGGACGAAGATAAACGGTATTGGAATTATCCTCGGTTACGCCGATGAAGGTTTTGAACATGAGATTGAATTTCTTTATATCGGTAAATTCCTTGCCTCCGCATATGGGGCATACAATTCCCTTTTCCTTTATAAATTCTGCCATCTGCTCAAAGCTCCAGCCGGCAGGGTTTTCGTTGGTACCGTTGGCAAAGGCGTAATCCTCTATAAGCTTATCTGCTCTGTGACGAGCCTTACAGCCCTTACAGTCCATAAGAGGATCGGAGAATCCACCGACGTGACCGGATGCGACCCATGCCTCAGGGTTCATGATTATTGCACTGTCCAGACCTACGTTGTAGCGCGATTCCTGAACGAATTTCTTCCACCATGCGCGCTTTACGTTATTCTTGAACTCAACGCCCAAGGGACCGTAATCCCATGAGTTCGCAAGGCCACCGTATATTTCCGAGCCGGGAAATATAAATCCGCGAGTTTTGCAAAGGGCGACGATTTTGTCCATTGTCTTTTTGCTGTTTTCCATTTTGTTTCTCCGTTGATATATTAATTTTATTATTAACTCCGTAATTGTTTTTGCGAGCAATCTATGCCGCGACGTCTTATCAAATCCTCATGCTATTCTGCAATTTTACCTATTATTACACCGTTTTTATGCGACACGGGGGTGATGTTTATCATTTTTCCCTGCATATCCGTGCCTTCGTATACAGTGCCTCGCAGGTCGATCTGAACCTCAATAAAGTTATCCGAGTGCGCGCTCCAAACACCGTCTGACTCGCTCTCGAGAATGCAGGAGAGCGGCACTGCCGATTCAACAGCCGCACCGAGTCTTGCGTCACGCACCTTTCGGCATTCATCAATAAGCCTTCGACTTCGCTCCCGTTTTATATCCTCCGGTATCTGATTGCCGTAGTAATAAGCCGGGGTGTTTTTTCTTCTTGAATAGGCGAAAACGTGACAGTCAAGAAAACCGACACGCTTTACGAAATCAAGCGTTTCGAGGAAATTCTCATCACTCTCACCGGGAAATCCTACCATAAGGTCGGTAGTAAATTCCACGCGCGGCACCGCCGCCCTGAGAGCCTCTATATTCGCAAGCGCACGCTCTGCGGTGTATCTGCGCTTCATAGCATTAAGAATAGCGTTCGATCCGCTTTGGATTGATATATGGAAATGCGGTGCAAGAATCTTCAGTCCCTTGATTTTTTCACAGAAGCTCTCACCGACGAGCTCCGGAGCAAGGCTCCCCAGCCTTATTCTTTCAACAGGGCGAAGTGCGTCAAGCTCGCACAAAAGATCGGCAAGCCTGTAATCCTCTTCAAAATCAGCTCCGTACGAGCCGGTTTCAATTCCGGTAAGAACCACCTCGCGAACGCCCGCCTTACCAAGTCTCACAACCTCGTCTATAACCTCACGTCTGGGTCTTGAACGGACAGCTCCGCGAGCCGAGGGAATTGCACAGTAAGTACAGCGACATTCGCAGCCGTCCTCTATCTTAACGTATACACGGGTTCGGGGTCCCGTACTGATTTGCATTTTTTCGAACGGCTCTGAGTATATATCGGTTACTCTGACCGAGCCTGCCGTGCTCTCAAAGGGCGCAAGCCCCGAAAGCAGTCTTTTGGCAACCGCGACAAGCGAGAGCTTATCGCCCGAGCCGATAACAGCATGCACGCCCTCTATGCCTGCAGCATCCTCCGGCGACCTTTGAGAATAGCAACCGCAGACGAGAATTTTAGCCTCGGGATTGCGCCTTACGGCACGCCTTATTACCTGGCGGCATTTTCTGTCGCTCTCCGCGGTTACGGTACAGGTATTTATAACGTATACGTCGCAGACCGAATCAAAATCCAGAACCGTAAAGCCTTCGGCGGCAAAGCGCTCCGATATGGCCTCGGTTTCATACTGCGCAACCTTACACCCGAGAGTGTATAGCCCAACTGTTTTCATATCATACAAGCCGCACGAAACGGCAACTCCGAACTGATTTTAACCGCAAGCGGCAAAGCTTGGGATTAGTTTGAATAAATCTCGGGCTTGAGGACTCCGACAAAAGGTAAAGCTCTGTATTTTTCAGCGTAGTCAAGACCGTAACCTACGACAAACTCGTCGGGAATTTCTATACCGGTGTAATCGGCTGTGAAATTCACTTTTCTTCTTGAAGGCTTGTCCAGAAGAGTTGCGGTTTTTACGCTTTTCGCGCCCTTAAGGGTGAGATACTTTGTGAGATGAGAAAGGGTTACTCCACTGTCTATTATATCCTCTACAATAAGCACGTCGCACTCTTTAATGTCAGGACGGATTAGGTCAAGTGCGATATGTATCTGCCCGGAGGACTCCGTTCCGACACCGTAAGAGGAAACCTTCATACAATCTATTTCCACGGGCACGGTAATCTTCTTCATAAGGTCACCCATGAATACAAGCGAGCCCTTGAGAATGCAAACGAGAACGAGCTTTTTTCCCGGCTCGGAATAGTCTTTGTCTATACTCTGCGCAATACGCGTGGTTATAGCGTCTATTTCCTTTTCGCTTACGAGTATTTTCGCTATATCATCGGTTAACTTTTTCATTACAGCATCTCTCCTTGCGCCGTTTTATTCAATACATTATTTTACCACAATCACCGCCTCTTTGTCAATAAGAATTACGGTGATTTCGGCTATTTTGAGGCGAACGCACGGCAATTTCAGTCTTTTTTGCCATGCGCGTTTTCCGCATCGCCGGGTTGCATAATATTTTTATTAAAAAAGTATTGACAAATAAAGGATTTTGATATATAATATATTCTGCTTTCGTACGGTCATATTACGATTTTCAAAATCATGACACATTTTTAACCGAAGGAGGTGCAAATCATGAAGAGAACATATCAGCCTAAGAAAAGACAGAGAAAGAAGGAGCACGGCTTCAGAAAGAGAATGGCTACGGCTAACGGCAGAAAGGTTCTTAAGAGAAGACGCGCCAAAGGAAGAGCACGTCTTACCTACTGATACGTCACATAGTGACTCAAAACCTCCGATAAGTCGCCCTCTGTGCATTTATCGGGGTTTTTGTTTAGTACCCGGCGCCTATGCGGCGCCCGGGGTATGCTTTGAAAGGAGATTGATTATTTATGAAGCTTCGGGCAATATGCGAAAATCATCTCTTTAACAAGGCATACGCCAAAGGAAAGCGCGCTGTAAGTCCCGCGCTTGCGGTTTACGTCCTGCCCGACTACGCCGCAAAAAGACTTGCAAAGACCGATACGAGAGGGCAAATGAAAAACCGTTACGGTATAACGGTTTCAACGAAGATAGGCAATGCGGTTACGAGAAGCCGCTGCCGACGCGTCATACGCGAGGCTGTACGTCACGTTGAGAAAAGCTTTGAGGTTAAGGTTGGATTTCTTGTGGTTGTTGCCGCAAGAAGTGTCACGCCGCGTATGAGCAGCACCGTTCTCAAGAATGAGCTCGGTATATTATTCTCGAAGCTCGGTATGCTAAAACAATGAAACGAGTTATGATTGGCTTAATAAAGCTTTACAGGAAATATATTTCCCCGCTGAAGCCTCCCTGCTGCAGATTCACCCCGTCCTGCTCTCAATACGCCATCGAGGCGTTTGAAAAGCGAGGATTTTTCGTAGGATTTGGTCTTACGGTATGGCGTATTCTGCGATGCAATCCTTTTTCGAAGGGCGGATACGACCCCGTTCCCGAAAAGAGAAGCCGCAGAAATAAAAAATGCTGCGACGGAAGAGACGAAGGCGAGGAAGCAAGCGCAAAGCTTTTTTTGGCAGACCGAGACGATGAAATATGCGCTGAAGGCGCAGAAATCGAAGGAAGCATTAAAGACGGCGAGTGCGACGGAGCACCTGCCGAGGACGAAACGAGGCTTCCGTAAAAAAATGAGAAAAGGAAATTTAGCTAAATGTTAAGTTGGCTTTATAACGCGCTGGGTACCGTTCTTCACTGGTTCAGCAGCTGGACCGGCAGCTACGCCTTAGCGCTTCTGTTTTATGCACTGATTTTCAAGATTCTTTTCCTGCCTTTTGCGATAAAGCAGCAAAAGAACCAGATTGCTATGGCAAAACTGGCTCCGAAAATCTACCTAATTCGTGCAAAGTACAAGGGCAGAACCGACCAGCACTCTATGAGGCGCCAGCAAGAAGAGATTATGGAGCTTCAGCAGAAAGAGGGCTACAGTATGCTTTCAGGCTGCCTTCCTCTTCTTTTGCAAATTCCCATTATCTTCTGGCTTTATGCGGTCATAAGAAACCCTCTTTCTTATATCGCTAAGTTCGGAGAGAAGCCCATAGAGCTTGTTTATGCAAAGCTGAACGGTGCAGAAAAGGCATTTGCCGACATAGACCAGATTGCTCTTGCGGGGCAGATAAGAGGAGCAGGTTCGCTTTACAGCGGATTCTTTGAGGATATAGCAAAAGAGCACAGTGTCAATTTTGCCAACGTTCCCGATTTCACTCTTTGGGGCGTTGACCTTTCTTTGACTCCCAGCTTTACCGCTTTCAGTCTTTTGCTTTTGATACCCGTGCTTGCTGCAGGCTTCCAGTGGTTCACCATGTTTCTCTCGAGAAAGCTCTCGGGCAATGCGAACCAGCTTCAGCCTCAGGGACAGGACGCAGGTATGTCGCTCAAGCTTATGGATCTTATCATGCCGCTGATGACGATATTCCTCACCTTCTCCTTCTCCGGTATGCTTGGTCTTTACTGGATTTACCAGTCGATTATAACCATAGCACAGATGCTTATTCTTGCAAAGTTTATGCCCATTCCCAAGTACACCGAGGAAGAAATCAAGCAGATGAAGAAGGCACAGCGTGCTGCTGAAAAGGCTCAGAAGGCAATTATCAAAACGCAGCCCAAGTACCGTTCTCTTCACTACATCGACGAGGACGATTACGAAGAGCTTCCCACCGTAAAAACAAACAACGGTTCCCAGTCGGGCAACAAGGGACAGTCTCAGAACAAGCCCGAAATTAAGGATTAATTTTATCTGGATTTTTAAGAAAGGCAACAATATGCTTAAGGAAATAATTGCAACGGGTAAGGACGTTGCAGAAGCTAAGGAAAATGCAAGAGCTGCGCTCGGCGCAGGCCCTCTTGATGACGTTAATTTTGAAATACTTCACATAGGCAGCCGCGGAATATTCGGTATAATAGGCGTTAAGCCTGCTCAAGTAAAAGCATATATTGAAATTCCCGACGCACATGAAAAACGCTCTGATGCTCCTCGCCGCGACAAAAAGCAGAAGCAGAGAAAGCCCGAATCGAAGGGCGAAGCTAAGCGTGAGGAAAGAAAGCCTAAGGAAGAAAAGGTTCGCGAGCCCAAGACTGAAAAGAAACCTCGCGAGGCGGTCATTCCTGAATGTCAGATAAAGATGGAGCGCCGCGATGTTTCCGTCGGTGAGGATATGTCCTTTGATTTTATCAAGACGCTTATTTCTGATATCGGACTTTCCGCTGAGGCAGAGCTCTTCTCCTGCGATGACGGTACCCGAAGAATTACAATCAGCGGCGAGGATGCGCCCGTGCTTATCGGTCATCACGGTGATACGCTTGATGCTCTTCAGTATCTTGCAAACCTCGCTTCCGCAAGAAAGAACATAAACGGTGAGCGTGATAAGAGCAGAGTTACTATTGATATCGGCGGTTACCGCGCAAAGCGCGAGGAAACCCTCAGAGCTCTTGCACGTAACAAAGCCGCTAAGGCTCTTCGCAACAGAAGAAGCGTTATGCTTGAGCCTATGAGCGCGTACGAGAGAAGAATAATTCACTCTGAAATTCAGGGAATAGAGGGTGTTTCCACCAATTCCGTTGGCTCGGATAACAACAGAAAGATAGTTATATATCTTACCGACAAGAAGCCTAAGGAGATTTTTGACGATGAGGAAAAATTCACTCCTCTTTCAGATGAATTTGCTCCCGACAGCGATGACGTTACCGCAAGCGTCGGTGCAATCGACTCCACCGTCACCTCGGATATTGCTCCCGAGCTTGCTCCCTCCGAAACCGTAGCTATTGAAACCACGCATCCGGTTGATGAAACCATCGATTCCTTTGAGGACGACGAGGATATAAAGTAATATGTCACTCTCCTTAAACACTATAGCAGCAATTTCAACCCCACCCGGCAAGGGTGGGGTTGCGGTTATAAGGATAAGCGGAGATGAGGCGGCGGATATCTGCCGCAAAATCTTTCGTCCTGTCGGGAAAGTTTCGCCCGAGCAAGCACCCCGAAAGGCTATATACGGTCATATAATTTACAGAAACGAGCCCATAGACGATGGACTTGCCTGCTATTTCCCTGCCCCTAATTCGTACACGGGTGAGGATACAGTTGAAATATCCTGCCATGGCGGTATACTTATATCAAGGACCGTGCTTGAAGCGGCACTTGCGGCCGGTGCACGCTATGCACAGGCGGGAGAGTTTACGAGGCGTGCCTTTATGAACGGAAGGCTCTCGCTAAGCGAGGCGGACGCTATAGGTTTACTTCTTGAAGCAAAAACCGAGGCGCAAATCAAGCTTGCTCGCAGCGAGGCGAGAGAGAAGCTTAACAAAAAAATACTGCAAATCTCTGAGCGGATAACCGAGCTTTTGGGTTCTGTTTTTGCAAGGATTGATTATCCCGATGAGGACCTTGGAGATTTCAGCGATGCAGAATGCCATTCCGCGCTCTGCTCCATTCGTGATGAGCTGCGTACGCTTATTGACACGTACAAAACCGGACGTGCGGTACGCGACGGAATAAACACCTCTATCGTTGGCAGACCTAACGCCGGCAAAAGCAGTCTTTACAATCTGCTCGCAGGAGAAGAGCTTGCCATAGTCACCGACATTCCCGGCACGACGCGCGACGTTCTTGAGAGAAGTGTTCCATTGGGTAAGGTTATGCTCAATCTTGCCGATACGGCGGGTATAAGAGAAAATGCTGCCGATGCCGTCGAGGCAATAGGCATCAGCCGTTCAAAGAAAAAGATAGAGAGCAGCGAGCTTGTTTTTGCGCTCTTTGATGCCTCTGCGCACCTCACAGATGAAGACGAAGCTCTTATCAAAGAACTGAGAGAGGTGTCTGCTGAAAAGATAGCCATTATCACGAAAGCCGACACGGCTGACACCCAAACGCTCAATTCCTGCCGTGAGATTCTTTCTTCCGATTTTAAGACAGTTATTGAAATATCCGTTACCGAAAACGGCAATAGCGCTATACTTAAGATTACAGAGACAGTTGAGCAGCTTTTCACCGACGGAAAAATTCAGCTCGGCACAGATGCTGTAGTTTCCTCTTCAGCGCAGTACGCCTCCCTGCTCAGAGCAGCTGAGCATATTAACGCGGCAATTTCTGCATTTGAGGTGGGACTTCCTCAAGACGTTTCCAGCTCTGATATTGAGCTGGCTCTTGTGGCGATATCCGAGATTGACGGAAGAGCGGCATCGGAGGCTGTGGTTGATAATATATTCTCAAGATTTTGTGTTGGAAAGTGAGATCTGCATGGAAAACAAACGCTTTTCAAAAAACGACAGTGGCTTCATCTGCAAAAACTGCGGAAAAGAGGTTCTCCCTCTTGGCTATACCTCGAGAAATCACTGCCCGTTCTGCCTATGCTCTCTGCACGTCGATATAAACCCCGGTGACCGTGCAAACGCATGCGGCGGTATACTTAGACCGGCAGGCGCTGAGCCTGATTCGAGGCGCGGATATATTATAATTCACCGATGCGAGAAGTGCGGTGCAACCGTAAGAAACAAGGCAGCGCACGAGGCTAAGGTTCAGCCGGATGACCTGGACCTTATTATAAAGCTCACAGCTTATCATTGATTTCACATCAAAAAGGCTCAACCCCTTCAAAATTCGGGGCTGAGCCTTTTTATACTCTCATTAACAGACCGGTGTCGGTCTTGCGCGAGTCATATAGATTACAGCCTTAGCAATACGAAAATCGTTACTGCGGCAGCGAGTGTTACTGCGCCAAGCACGAGCATGACAACAGATTTTTTCGTAAACCTTGTATCCATTTTTCCATGCACGAGCTTTGCGCGCTTCATTGCTATGGATACAGGCTTGTAAATCAGCATTACGATAGCAGCATTCATAAGCGCCTTCGCAAGATTGAAGGGAAAAAGTAGCGTTGGAAGAAGCGTCAGCACCATCCCCCGTGGCACCTCCATGTATATTGGGGTAATTATTATGTTCATTACTACCATAACGCCAACGGTTACGGCGGTGGCAATATACAGGCCCACAATAGCACCGTTAAAGCTTCTTTTATACTTATATATCGCAGCAGCCGTAAAGGAAAATGCAGCCGAGGATATAAAGTTCATAAGAAAGCCCCAGAAGCCTGTACTACTTATGGTTATGAACTCTATTAACGCAGGTATCAGCGACATAATCAATGCTGATGCGGGTCCATACATAAACGCAGCTACAGTCAGAACGGCATCCTTAGCATCAAAGGTCAGGAACTGAACGGGTATACGGAAAACGAAGGTAACTCCGTACGCAAGCGCTGCGAACATTGCCATTCCGACAATGCGCTTAAGGTCAACAGCCTTCACTGCAGTGCGACGCGGTGCTGCGGTATGCTCAACTGTGAAATTATGCTCACCGCTTGCGCATTCGGGAGAAATTCCCGTGTCTTTCTCGACACGCTCCCCCACCTGTTCACTCGGTGCGCCGTTGTTAAAATCTTTACTGTTCATAAGCTTCTCCTAAAAAAGCCCCACGGTTTTCGTGGGGCTTAAAAACTCTGTATATACCCGTATAGCATTATATGCGTATTCATTACTTTATAGGTATATACAAAGCACATTTGTTTCTCATCCGGACTTTCCGTCTGTCAAGCATGACGCCATCAAGACACAACCGTCGGTTAAGGAATTACACCTTATCGGGAGGCTATCGCCTCTTCGCAGACTCTACTGCCGGTATGGATTTTCACCAATCCCCAAAAATGTGACGTATTCGGGCGGTAAGACAACCGCCGCTTATTTTCAGAACGGCACTCTGCCGTTTTTATTTAAGCGTCCCGACGCCAAAAGGCGACGGGACGCTCTAATGCGTTTTAAAAATCAGAAATTCTTAATATTAGCCAAGAATCTCAGCAACAACGCCCGAACCAAC
>JAZNDN010000052.1:0-2320 GCA_045588085.1 Eubacteriales bacterium | reverse complement strand
TTGCCCGACGGGCTTGATACAAATCCTCCGGGTGCGGCAAAAACCATCACTGCCGCGCTGACCACGATTACGAGTGCGAGACAAATTGCCAATACTTTTTTCATTGTTTTTCATCCTTTCGGTATATATAATTTTTTGCGTATTCATTAAAGCCTTCCGAAAAATCTTCGCCAAGCTTTTTTCTGATTATTTCATAGGCTTTGCCTATATTCGGGGGTCTGTCTGACATATTATGGCAATCGGAGCCTATAAAATGCGCCCTCCGTCTGCCAAGCAAAGCAATCGCTTTGCTTTTTGTCAGCATTCCGCAAACAAAGCTTGCGTTTATTTGCATAAGCACGTCGTTTTCCAGAAGCATATCAAATACACCATTCTTCTGAAAACGCATATATCTCTCTATATGAGCAAGCACGGGAATTATTTTTCCGCTGCAGGAAATATCGATAAGCTCACGAACGTTATATTCGGTCCAGCTTCTCATCGGCATTTCAAGAAGCAGAAGCCTCGTTCCCTGAAGGCAAAGAGATTTCAGCCCGTCAAGACGGCTTATACCCTCATAATATTTCACTTCCGCCCCGAGGAGTATCTCCGGCATTCCGTCGGGAACGGCGCTTTTTAATGCATCAAACGAAGCCTGCCTTCTTTTAAGGAAATCCTCAACTGACTCATCATTTGCATAAAAATGAGGAGTTGCAGCAACGGCATCTATCCCCTGCTCTTTAAGAGCCAGAAGCATTTTAACGCTTTCATCGGTGCTTCGGCTTCCGTCATCCGTTTTCGGAAGAATGTGGGTGTGAAAATCAATCATCCTTGCACCTTCTTACTTGCCGTCTTTATCTCCGTATTTGCCGTATGTTTTGTAATATTTGTAATAGCGTTTATATCTATATCTGCCGTAGGTACCCTTTCCCTTTTTGGACTCGTTGATTACGCAGCCGAGAACGTTTACGTCTGAAAGCTTAAGAAGTCTGAAGCAATTTTCAAGTTCCTTCTTCTCGGTATAATCCTCTCTTATGACCACTATCATACCGTCGATATATTTTGAAACCGTCAATGCGTCGGAAACAATGTTGACCGGCGGAAGGTCGAGAATAATATAATCAAAGTTTTCTGACAGAATTTTAAGAACGCTGTCCATCTTTTTGGAACCGAGAAGCTCCGAGGGGTTGGGAGGCAGCGGACCCGAAGGAATGATATACCAGTTGCTGTAATGCTGCGACTGGAATCTTTTCATATTAAAGCTTTCTCCACCCTTTAGAAGATCGGTAAGACCCTGCTCGTTTTCTATCTGCATCTTTTTGGCGACGCTGGGAATTCTCAGGTCACAGTCAACGAGAAGCACCCTTTTGCCGCTTTCTGCCAGAACGTAAGAAAGATTGACCGCCGTTGTGCTTTTACCCTCGCCTCTCATCGCACTCGTTATGCCGATAATTGCACACTCGTCATTATCCTTCTGCAAAGTGAATGAAAGATTGGTTCTTAAAAGCTTATACTGCTCTGTGGCGGTAAATTCAAGATTTTTATGAAGCGTTTTCTGGATATCGTGATTAGAGAAAATGCTTCCGCTTTTGCTTTTTTTTCCCATTTTAATTCACCTGCTTTCAGTCAGACTCTTTATAGCTGTGATAGTACGAATACTTTCTGGCTCCCGAATCCAGAAGGTCGGGAATCTTTGCCAGAACGGGGTAGTTATAATTGTTGATAATGTATTCTTCATCGTGAACCGTGTTATCAAGAAGAGCAGCGATAACAAGAGCTATCAATGAAATCAAAGCACCCAAAATAAAACCGACTGCGGTAAATTTGGTGACGCTCGGCGAAACCTTCTTGTTGACCGCAACAGCCGAGTCAACAACCTCCATCGAGCTGCCCTCAACTATTTCAGAAACCCTGCGGGGAAGAATTTTGGCAATTCCGTTAGCAATCTTTTCTGCCTCATAGGGGTCGGTGCTTGTTACGGTAATTGCCATTATTTCGGTTTCGTTGACGGGCGCCGCTTCAATCATCTCATCAAGCTCCTCCCAAGTATAAGGAACGTCGGTTGCAGCGATAACCTTTTCAAGAGTTGTTCGGTTTTTAAGAAGAACCGAATATGTTTTTACAAGGCTCTGTGCCGCACTGATTTCCGATGAGCTTATGCTGAAGCCCAGATCTCCCACCGTAAACGAGCTGTTGTTAACGTAAAGCATTATTGATGAGGAATATTTGGGTGTTATTACAAACGCCGCAAGAGAGAATCCTATTGCGGCAACAACAATGCTCGAAAGAATAACCGCCCATATTCTGTGCCACACGCTTTTTAATATATGGCCAAGGTCAA
>JAZNDN010000051.1:0-22812 GCA_045588085.1 Eubacteriales bacterium | reverse complement strand
GGGTACCGATTTCCGTACGGTAGATATCAAGGACGCCGTTTCACGCCATTTCGCTGATATAGGACACAATCCCGAGGAGCATAACGTCGTTTACGAAAATTCTCAGGCAAGAGAGAGAACTCAGGTGCTCATGGATTTGGCAAACGCCGTGTCGGGACTCGTCGTCGGAACCGGTGACCTCTCGGAGCTCGCTCTCGGATTTGCAACGTATAACGGCGACCATATGTCAATGTACGGAGTTAACGCAGGCGTGCCAAAAACCATGATGCGCGCTATGATAGCGAATATAGCAAGAGGCTATGAGTCGGTGGGCGAGAGCAGAGTTGCCGAGTGCCTTACCGATATACTGAATACCCCGGTAAGTCCCGAGCTTCTTCCCGCAAAGGACGGAGAGATAGCCCAGTGTACCGAGGGAATAGTAGGCCCCTACGAGCTCCACGATTACTTTATATATTACACCGTAAGATACGGATTTTCTCCGAAGAAGATACTTCGCATAGCCGAGGCAAGCTTCCGCGGCGTTTACGACAGGGATACGATAAAGGCTTGGCTTAAAATATTCGTCAAGCGTTTCTTCTCCTCTCAGTTCAAGCGCTCCTGTCTTCCGGACGGAGCTGCCGTAGGCAGCGTGGGACTCTCTCCCAGAGGCGCGTTTGCAATGCCCTCGGACGCAGCGTGCTCGCTGTGGATTGCGGAGCTTGAAGAATAAATCTTCGTTATAATCACTTTCGTAAAGGCTGACACGGGATTATGGCAAACATATTTGATTTGTTTAAGAAAATAGAAAAATCAACCTCATCACCTCGCGCGGTGACTCATATCATCGCAGGACTCGGTAACCCCGGCTCCAAATACGAGCAAACGAGGCATAACGCAGGCTTTATGGCAGCAGACGCTGTTGCCGAATCGCTAGGAGTCAGAATAGACAGAGCAAAATTTCACGCCCTTACCTGCGAGGCGGATATAGGTGAGCACCGTGTGCTTCTTATGAAGCCCGAAACCTATATGAACAATTCCGGCACGGCAATAGCCGAGGCTGCCGGATTTTATAAAATCCCCCCCGAAAACGTAATAATTCTTCACGATGAGATAAGCTTCGACCCCGGCGTGATAAGAATAAGGCGCAAGGGCTCGGCAGGCGGGCATAACGGACTAAAAAGCATTATAGCCTCGCTTTCCTCGGAGGATTTTCCAAGAATTAAAATCGGCGTAGGAAAAAAGCCCTCGCCCGACTATGACCTCGTTGACTTCGTCCTCGGCAGATTTTCAGCCGAGGGATTGGGTGCAATTCGTGAAAGATTTGCCGATATCACCGATTCAGTCAGGCTTATAGCAGACGGAAAAATTGACGAGGCAATGAATAAGTACTCAAAATAAAACCGACCCTTGCCCTTTGGCTTTTCGGTCGGTACAGCATTCCCGTGGGTACCGAAGCGCTTGCATAAGTGCTTTTTACCCCACCGAAACGGAGAAAAGATGAACACACTCTCCTCGCTTATAACCTACGATAAGGAGTTTTCCGCTTCCTGCGAGCTGCTCCTTGCTCAGCGCAAGAACCCTTCGCCGAAGCCCATAGTCATAAACGGTCTTAGCGACGGTGCCGCAGCGGCGTACGTAGCCGAGTCGGTAAAGCTTGCCCGCGCGGTATCCTGTGCGCCTCCCCTTATTCTTTGCGGGAGTGACGCGGCAAGAGATAAACTCGTATCCCGCCTTTTAACCTTTGGAGTAAAGGCTGCGGCATACAAATCGCGCGACCTCGTTTTTCATAACATTTCAGCCTCTCATGACGCCGAGCGTGAGAGGATTTCGGTGCTTTCCGAGCTTGTTTTTGGCGGTTGCGATTGCGTTGTGTCTACACCGTCTGCCGCCGCAGCGTACACTCTTCCGAGGGAGCTTCTTCTTACACTCGGTACGGAAATGAAGCAGGGTGACCTGCTTGACCCGGGCGAGCTTGAGTTAAGGCTCTCCTCTCTTGGCTTTGCTAAGGTTGAGCTCGTTGAGGCAGCAGGTCAGTACGCCCGCCGAGGCGGTATAGTCGACTATTATATGAGTGCCGACAGCCGCCCTGTCAGAATTGAATTTTTCGGAGATGAAATAGACAGAATAGCGGTCTTTGACGTAATAAGTCAGAGGACCGTCGCAAATCTGGATTCCGCAAGGCTTACCGCCGCGCAGGAGGTAATGCTCTCGCCTGATGCAAGAGAGCAAGTGCTCCGTGAGGTAAAGCGTCTTTATGAGGCGTGCCGCGAGGAAAATTCCAAATCCGCTCTTGCGCGTGAGATAGCCGTGCTTGAGGCGGGAGGCGTGCCGGAGTCGCGTGATAAATATTTTTCCCTGATATACGGCAGGTGCGAAAGCCTGCTCAGCTATATTACCGAGGCAGGCGAGCCGCTTATATACCTGCTCGGCTCGGCAGAATGCGAGTCTGAGCTCAAGGGTGCGCTTGCGGCACTTGATGGGCGCGTGCAGGCACTCGCAGACCACGGACTCGTAGACAAATCCTATGCGAAATATTCCGCAAGCCGCGAGGAGTACGCATCAATGCTCGCCTCATCTGCAATCTGCCATATAAACACCTTCTCCGGTGCTTCGGGCAGTACGGAGGCACTTGCGGGGCTCTTTGGCTTCAGATGCCGCAGATGCGTCGGCTACGGCAGAAACGCTTCAATGTTCCTTGAGGATATGAAGGCGTTTTCTGCGTCAGCCTATAAGGTTGTCATAATATGCGAAAACTCTGCGGGAGTAAAATCGGTATGCGATACACTTGCCGAAAACGGCTACGTCGCGAGTGCTGTGGGTGAGGATTTTGACTTTTCTTCAATGCAGGACGGTCAGATAGCCGTAACAGTCGGTGAGTGCGAGGGCTTTGATTTGATTATGGCGCGCGCCGCGCTTATTTCAATGGCGGAGGACGAGGGCAGACGCGTTATGGCTAACCGCCGCCGTCAGAGAATACTCAAAAAGGCCGGCGGAGCAGAGCGTATTATGAGCTATGCCGACCTGTCGGTAGGCGACTACGTGGTTCACGCAAGCTACGGAATAGGTATGTTCGAGGGAATTGAGAGCGTCAGAGTCGACGGTGCCCTCAGAGATTATATAACCATACGCTATGCAGGCACGGATAAGCTGTTCGTGCCGTGCGACAGGCTCGAAAATATAGGCAAATATATAGGGGATAAGGCGTCTGACGGAAGCGTTAAGCTTTCAAAAATGGGCGGTGCCGACTGGAGCAGAACCAAAGCCCGCGCAAAATCCTCTGCGAAGGATATTGCTAAAAAGCTTATAGAGCTGTATGCCGCAAGGCAGAGAAGCGAGGGCTTTGCCTTTGCTTCGGACAGCGAGCTTGAAGAGGAATTTGCCCAGAGCTTCCCATTTGAAGAAACCGATTCTCAGGCGCGCGCAATAGCAGAAATTAAGGGAGATATGATGCGTGCCGTTCCGATGAACCGTCTTCTTTGCGGTGACGTCGGCTTCGGTAAAACCGAGGTTGCTCTTCGTGCGGCATTTAAAGCAGTAATGAGCGGTAAGCAGGTGGCAATGCTCGTTCCCACAACGATACTCGCGCTTCAGCACTATGAAACCGCGCTGGCAAGATTCCGCAGCTATCCCGTAACGGTTGAGATGCTCTCGCGCTTCAAAACCCCAAGGGAACAGAAAAGAATACTTGAGCGTACCGAAAAGGGCGCCGTTGATATACTTATAGGCACTCATAAGCTGCTTTCAAAGCAACTGCGGTTCCGCGATTTAGGACTTCTTATAGTGGACGAGGAGCAGCGCTTCGGTGTAGCTCAGAAGGAAAAGCTCAAGCAGCTTTGCGTAAACGTAGATACGCTTATGCTCTCGGCAACCCCAATACCGAGAACCTTGAATATGGCAATGAGCGGAATTGCCGATATGTCGGTTCTTGACGAGGCACCGGGCGAGCGCCGTCCGGTTCAGACCTACGTTCTTGAGCACGACGATGCGGTTATTGCCGACGCTATGAGCCGTGAGCTTTTGCGAGGCGGTCAGGTTCTTTATCTTCATAACGACATTGATACGATATCCTTTACCGCAGATAAAATAATGCGGGCGCTTCCGTCGGCGCGCGTTGCGGTTGCGCACGGAAGAATGGAAAAGGACGACCTTGAGGATATATGGGGAGCACTCGTTTCTCAGGAAATAGATATACTAGTCTGCACAACTATAATAGAAACGGGAGTGGATTTGCCGAATGCAAACACTCTGATTATTGAAAACGCTGATAAAATGGGACTTTCTCAGCTTCACCAGATACGAGGCAGGGTAGGGCGCAGTACGCGTCAGGCATACGCCTATTTCACATACCGACCCGGCAAGGCGCTCAGCGAAATCGCAACGAAACGCCTGCTCGCGATAAGGGAATACGCGGAGTTCGGTGCAGGCTTCAAGGTTGCCTTGCGCGATTTGGAAATCAGAGGAGCGGGAAATCTTCTCGGTGCCGAGCAGCACGGATATATAGACAGTGTGGGCTACGACCTTTACGTTAAGCTTCTTTCCGAGGCGGTTGCAGAGGAGCGCGGTGAGGCTTTGCCTAAACGCTTTGAATCTCGCATAAACGTCAAAGCCGATGCACATATCCCTGAATATTATATAGCCTCATCATCGGCAAGAATGGAGATATACAAGAAGATATCCCTGATAGAAACACCCTCCGATGCCGACGATATCTACGATGAGATATCCGACAGATTCGGAGAGATTCCAAGAACCGTCGAAAGACTTATTGCCGTAGCACTCTGCCGAGCGGTAGCCGAGAGGGCAGAAATATCGGCTATCGAGCAAAAGGACGGAAAGCTTCTTTTCTATATGGAAAGATGTAACCTTGCCGTGTGGAGCGAGGTGCTTCAAAAGCACCATGGCAGGCTTATCGGCGGCACAGGAGCCGCACCGATTTCATATAAGCTCAGAGCGGACGAGGATGCAGCGCTTGCCTGCCGCAAGGTAATGACCGATTATTTTCTTGCCGCAGAGAGCTAGGAGCAGCCGAGCTCTTAAATAAAGCTAAAATGCATAAATCAAATAAAGGATTTGAAAAAAGTGAGCAATAAAAATAAAAATGCGGTGAACACCGCTTCGGGAAAAAAGAACGTTAGAAAGGCGCACCACGCCCCTTCGGGAAAAAAGAATAACAAAAAGCTCGTTATAATAATCGTTTCGGTATTTCTCTCGCTTGTGCTTCTTTTCGGTGCCATATTCGGTATCGTTATTGCCGTAAAGAATGCGAATTACGTAATGAAATACGGGAGCGTGGGAATTGACAGCGGTGTTGCCTGTTTCCTTGCCTCGCACTATAAAACAGTCTTTATGAGAGGGCTTGGAGACGAGGGCGTTGAGGATACCGAAAAATTCTGGAGCCAGCCCTATTTTGAGGATAAAACGATAGGCGATTACCTCGTATACGCCACCGAGGAGTTTATAAAGAACGTCATAGCCTCAAACTATATATTTGACAGAGATGCGAAGCTGACCCGCGAGGAGCGCGAGGATATAGCGCTGGCCGTAGAGGAAAAGCTCATATATTCCGACGCTAAGGGCTCAAAGGATAAATTCAACGAGCTCGTTGCAAAGTACGGCTTCGATTATGACGACTTCAAGGTCGGAACCGAAATGCTTTACAAGTCGGGTAAGGTAAAGGAAAAGCTCTTTGGACAAAGCGGTGAGCTTATGTATAATTTCCCCGACCTTTGCGACGAATATTTCAAAAATTATTTCCACGCTAAGCTCCTTTTCATAAGAACCGAAACGGATTTCGTGCTTGACGAGGAGGGCAATCGCGTCCTTGACGATAAAGGAGACGATAAGCTAAGAGACCTGACCGACGAGGAAAAGGCGCAAAAGGCGGCACTTGTTGAAGAAATCCGCGGTATTATAAATAACGTAAACGCAGGGAAAGCCGACCCTGAGATATTCGACCAGCTTCTCAGTGAGCACGACGAGGGTGACGAGGCATATCATAAGTCCGGATATTACTTTAATAAAGAGTCAGCCTTCACAAAAAGCTTTGCCGAGGATGTCGGTGAGGACGTCGTAGACCTTGTGCGTGAGCTTCGGGTCGGCAGAATGGGCTCGGTTAAATATAACGGAGGAGTATGCTTCGTTTATAGAATCGAGAGGGCAGAAAGAGCCTATACGAGCAATTCCTTATCGCTCTTCTTCTCGGATTTCTTCTCGCTTACCGCATCTGATATAACAAACGATATGATTGCCGAAATAAGAGAGAAGATAACCCCCTCTGAAAAGTGGAGCCTTATCGACCCCACCAAGATACCGTATAATACGGAGTACGTAGCGAGGTTCTGATATGGTAATTCTTTTAACAGCATTCGTCACGGTTCTTATACTGCTTCTCGTATCAGCCGCAGGCTTTGTTCTTCAGAAGAGAAATATGCTTAGCGAGAGCTGTATTCCGGGCTTTTCCAAGGTGCTTTTGTTCGTCTGCCAGCCCTGTCTTGCGGTATATACGTTCTATAACGTGGAATGCACCGCCGAGACTGTAAAAAGCCTTTTTGTATTCGCAGGGCTTCTCATAGCGGTTCTCGTTGCCGTTATGGGCGGTGCGTTTCTGGTTCTCAGAAGAAAATACGGTAAGCCGCTTTACAGAATACTTACTATTGCAACCACGTTTTCAAACTGCGCGTTCTTCGGTATTCCGATAATCGATGCGCTGCTCCCCGACGTTGCTTCGGGTGTTATAATATACACCACGGTGTTCGGCCTTATTATGAATATCATCGGCTGGACGGTCGGCTCGGCTATAATTGCAAACGACGTAAAATATATGTCGCCAAAGAAGATTTTTTTAAATCCCGCAACGATAGGAACTGCCGTCGCACTCGTTATATTTGCATTTGGTATACCGCTTAACGCTTCGCTTTACAGTATCGTTGAAACCACGGGAAAAATGTGCACGCCGCTTTCTATGCTTATCATAGGTATGCGACTTGCAACGGTTGAATTTAAGAAAATGTTCACCGATTATAAAATATACCTCACCCTTGCGGTAAAGCAGATAATTATGCCGCTTGTGGCTTTTCTTCTGGTGTTTTCGCTTGATATGATAGACGTGAGTCTGAGGCAGGTTCTGTTTATAACCTGCGCGTGCCCTGCAGCCTCGGTGGTTCTTAACTTTGCCGAGATAGTAGGTGAGGGTCAGCGCGACGCGGCAAACCTCGTTTTGCTAAGCACTGTGACGAGCATTGTCACGTTGCCGATTATGATGCTGCTTTTGCCGCTTATATAGTTTAAAGGAGAAAGAGAATGAAGCTTTCTATTGAGGAAATTAAAAGCATAGCAACCGGTGTCAGCTACGTTTCGTATGACACCGACGGAAAAATTCTTCTCCATAGATTTACCGCTGAGGAAGAGCAGCTTTACCGTAAAGAGAAAAACGGTTTTTACATAGCGACAGCACGCCCGGCAGGCGTAAAGCTCGTATTTGAAACCGACAGCAAGAGCCTTTTCATTAAGGGCGAAACCTACGGCAGAGACGTAAGAAATTATATGTCGATAGAGGTTTTTGCAGACGGTGAGCGCGTAGGCATTCATACGAATTACGGTGGTATGGAAATACCTAAGCTTTATGCAGGACTTGCCTGTCCGATAGGCGTCGAGGAGTGCCGATTTGAGCTTGGAGAGGGTAAAAAGACCGTAACCGTGTATCTGCCCTGGTCAATAGGCTTTAAAATTGAGGAAATATCCATCGATGACGGTTCAGATATAGTACCCGTAAAGCGAGATAAGCTTCTGCTCGCCTACGGTGACAGCATAACTCAGGGCTACGACGCTCTGCAGTCGCATAACCGATATTCCTCCCTCCTTGCCGATTATCTCGGTGCTGACGAGCATAACAAGGGAATAGGCGGAGAAATATTTTTCCCTAGGCTCGCAAAAATTGCCGACAGAAGCCTCAAGCCCGACTACGTTACCGTTGCATACGGAACTAACGACTGGAACGGCAGACGCGATGCTGCTCTTTTTGAGGTTCACGTCCGTGAATTCTACGAGGCTATTTCCGAGGCGTATCCCGACTCGAAAATCTTTGCACTTTCGCCTATCTGGCGAAAGGACTTGAACGACGGAGAGCACGCGCTCGGTGAATTTTCAAAGCTGGGTGAGAAGCTGGCTCAGTTGACAGCTCATATCCCGAACGTAACCGTAATAGACGGCTTTGGGGCAGTACCCGAAAGTGAGGATATGTTCTCGGACCTGTATCTTCACCCGAACGATGAGGGCTTCCGTCACCAAGCGCGAAGCTTCTATGAGAAGATAAAGGAATATATCTGATTTTCAAAAATTATAAAAGAGCAAGAATAAAAGGTTAAAGTGATATAACCCCCTTAATGTAGTCTTGAAACTTTTTGTTTTTTCAAGTGTCTACTCTAAGGGGATTATATCAAAGCCTTCTGTTCTTGCTCTTTTTGTTTCTGCTTAATATTTAAGAAAATTTTGGCGATGAGTAGGGGGAAATGCATCTTTTAAAGCCTTATGGGTTCGACTCTCTTACGGCTAATTAAAACACTTTTGTGCGGCACGTAAGAGTGCTGTGCTGCGATGATTCAGCCTCAGCCTTATTTCATTCGCATTATGCATTCATCATTCCGCAACGAAGATATAAGGATAAATATCCTGTCCTCCGTCTATAAAGTATACCTCATCGTCGGGATACGTGGAATTGAGATATCCCTCAAGCGCAAGGCATTCCGCCTCGGTTGCGTCCTTTCCGCAGAAAACGGTAATCATAAACTTGTCGGTGCCTAAGAGAAGCTTTTCCGCAAGCTTATGCGCCGCACCGTCACGCTGAGGGTCGGCAACGACTATTTCCTTGCCTATGATTCCGATAGTGTCACCGCAGTTTATATGAAGTCCGTTCATGTCCGCATCTCTTATAGACGGGGATACAAGTCCGACGGTTACCCTGTCCGCAGCCTCGTTCATAGTAGATATTATTTCGTCGGGATTCGGGTTTTCATAGTCGAGCGAGGAAAGCGCAACGTAGCCCGTACCGATGCTCTTAGTTTTGATAACGTGAACCTTCGCCTCGGTGTATATCTCAGCAGCCTGCTCGGCAGCCATAAGGATATTTCCGTTGTTGGGGAATACGAATATGTGCTCAGCACGTATTCTCGCAAACGCTTCAAGAAATTCGTTGGTAGACGGGTTGTGTGTCTGTCCACCCTGAATTATCTCGTCGGCACCCAGCTCGCGAAGAAGCGCCTCAATTCCGGCGCCTGTCGCAACCGCAACCACACCGTAAGGCTTCTTTTCCTGCTCTGCCTCGGTGGGCTTTTCCTGAGAATCGGTATGCTGAACAGTCATATTCTCCATTTTAAAGGTGAGGAATTCGCCAAGACCACGGCAGTACTCAATAACCTTTTCGGGAGTAAATGTGTGAACGTGAACCTTAACTATCGTGTCAGTCTTGAAAACTACGATAGAATCACCGACAGTTGATAGAAATTCGCGAAGGGGCGCCACGTCATAATTTTCCGGGTCGCATTTTGAGGATTGAAGTCTTAAAAGAAATTCGGTGCAGTAGCCAAAGGTCATAACGCTGTCAGGTCCGAATGCCGTTATGTCTGCCGAAGCTATCTTCTTGGGAGCGACGCTTACGCCCTCTGCGAGCTCGGGCATCTTCTTGCCGTTGAGAATACGGTTGAAGCCGTCCATAATGTAAAACAGTCCCGCACCGCCGGAGTCAACGACGCCTGCCTCCTTAAGAGGAGGAAGAAGCTCGGGCGTTCTCTCAAGGGAAGCCTGCATCTCGTTAACAAGGTCGTTAAAGAAGGTCTTTATAGTAGAATTTCCCGTAACTCTTGAGGTTGCGAACTCAACAGCCTCTCTGGCAACGGTAAGTATGGTTCCTTCGGTGGGGGTCATAACGGTGGTGTATGCCTGCTGAACGCCAAGCTCAAGTGCCTTTCCGAGCGTTATGGGGTCTGCCTGATTAACGCCGTCAAGACCCTTTGCCATTCCGGCAAAGAACTGAGAGAGAATAACGCCCGAGTTTCCTCTTGCACCGAGAAGCATTCCGTGAGAAAGCGCGTCTATAACCTCACCGAGATTATCGCTCTCGGTATTTTCTATATCTGCAACGCCGCTCTCAATAGTCATAGACATATTGTCACCGGTATCTCCGTCCGGAACGGGAAAGACGTTGAGCTTGTTAACCTCCTCGGCATTTGAGTGAAGCTCTGCCGCACCGCCGCGCGCCATCTTTGCAAACAGAAGTCCGCCAAGGTAACGAAGACCGCGTCTTTCACCGCGCTTCTCCGTGCCGCCGGATTTTTCGGTCGAGGACTTAGTCTTCTTCACGGACTTCTTTTTTGCGCCCTCTGCCTTCTCCTTTTTTACGTTGGCTTTCTTAGCCTCAGCCTTCTTCTCAGCTTCAGCCTTTTTCTTGGCCTCAGCCTCAGCCTTCTTCTCGGCTTCAGCTTTTTTCTTAGTCTCAGCCTTCTTCTCAGCTTCAGCCTTTTTCTTAGCCTCAGCCTCAGCCTTCTTCTCGGCTTCGGCTTTTTTCTTAGTCTCAGCCTTCTTCTCAGCTTCAGCCTTTTTCTTTGCATCAGCATCAGCTTTTTTCTTTGCATCAGCATCAGCTTTTTTCTTTGCGTCAGCCTGTTTTTTTGCCTCACTGTCGGCTTTCTTCTTGCTTTCGGAGCTATCCTTGGATTTCTTGCTGCCGAAAAGCTTCTTGTGCTCGCTGGACTTTTTCGTTGCCGCCTCAAGCGAGATAAGCTCGCTATCAGCTGTATTGCCGTCTTTTTTAATACCCATAATCGTATCCTTTAGATTGACTGTTTTAATTGCCTCTCACTGCCGTGGCAGTATCAAAGCAAACGAAATTAAGGAGTTAATTATTTCCTCTTGCCTATGAAGAACAGAGCAAGCGTTCCGGGACCCGAATGAGCACCGATAACCGTTCCGACGTCGGTAATGATTTTAACGTCGGGAGCTCCGTACTTGGTCTTTAGAATATTCGCAAGGCCCTGAGCGTCAGAAAGACAGTCTGCCTGCGATATGAATATCGTTCCGCCGGTAAGATCCGAAGCAAGCTCACCGTATTTATCGGCAAGAGCTGCAACCGCAGTCTTTCTGCCGCGAACTTTTGCAACGTTTATAAGGTGTCCCTCGTCGTCGACGTGAAGAACCGGCTTTATGCCGAGAAGATTTCCGACGAAGGCCGCCGTAGAGCTAACTCTGCCGCCGCGCTTGAGATAAACGAGGTCGTCAACGGTGAACCAATGGCAAAGATGAGGAACAAGCTCCCTTGCGTAAGCCTCAGCCTCTTCAATCGTAGCACCTTCTGCTTTTTTCTGCACGGTGAGATAAACTATAAGTCCCATTCCCGCAGATGCTGCAAGGGTGTCAACGGTTAAAATTTTTCTGTCAGGAAACTCAGCACGCAGGTCTGCTGCCGCAAGTCTTGCCGAGTTGTAGGTAGTTGAGAGTCCGGAGGAGAAACCGAGATAAAGAACATCCTCGCCTGCCTCAAGAATTTCTCTGAAAGCCGCTTCAAATACAGCCTTGTTGACAGCTGCAGTCTTAGCAACACCGCCCTCGCGCATCTTTGCGTAAAATTCAGCGGTGGACATATCGTTATTCGAGTATTCGCGCTCGGAGTCATTAAATCTGAAGGTGAGAGAGGAGGCACCGACGCCCCATTCCTTCAGAACCTCGGGCTTGATATCGCAAGCCGAGTCGGTATAAATTCTGTAAGTAGCCATAGTTTTATCTCCTATAATTTAAGAGTCCGAGAAACTCAGTCCTCGGTATCGGGAATACCGCTTTCGCAAACTCTTTCAAGGTTATCCGAAATCATTGCCATAATTGAGTGGAAAAGCTCAATGCTTTGCTCCGGAATGCCGTTGCTGACAATTCCCGTTGCCGTAGTGGCAAGCTCCGCAAGCTTCTCAGCCGCCTCCTTGCCCGAATCGGTGAGCACAACGGGAGCGCGGTAGGATTTTCCCGAGTCGCAAATACGCTTGACAAGCCCCACCGCCTCCAAGGACGAAAGCTCGCGGGAAACCTCAGACTTGTTTCTTTCGCAAAGCTCGGCAAGTCTTGCCGAGGTAAGCCCCTCAGCGTATTTGTATAGGGTTATCAGATAAATCGCAGAGTGCCCACGCAGACCGTATTTTTCCATTGTGGTGCTCTCTATTCTCTTTAAATTGCGGTTAATCTTGGTGATGGCAAGAGAAAACTGTTCAAACCTTGAAACCATTTAGAAAAGCCTTGATTCCTTTCGTGAAATAAAGACAAAATTCGGTATTTTTCGCAATGTTGATTTTTCAACATTTACATTATACACCAAATTTTCCATTTTGTCAATACCTAATGCGCGAAGCGCGCAGGCGCGCCTCAGCGCTAGATAGTTACTTTTCGTTTCTGGACATTTCGCGGAAAACGCGCGGCGAGTATCCGGTCAGCTCCTTGAACGAGCGTGAGAAATAGGCAGCGTCGTAAAGACCTACTCGCTCCATAATTTCACCGACTCGCATATTGGTGCCGCTGAGAAGAGATTTTGCCTTCTCAAGTCTGGCGTTAGCTATGTATTTCATAGGTGAAATACCGACTCGGTCGCGAAATTTTCTGACGAAATAATTAGGCGAGAGATGAACTATCTCTGCAAGCGAGGGCAGGGAAAAGCTCAGGGATAGATTGTCACCTATGAATACGAGAATTTTGTCAATCTCGTCACCGTCTTTGCAAATCTCACGCTTTCCGCAAAGCTCCACGTAATAGGCGGTGAGCATCACTATTGCGCTTATCTGCCGAAGCGCGTCGGTTTCGCTTTTTACGTGGGATATAGCCTGCGCAAAAAGCTCTCTGACCCACCCCTCGTCGCTGACGCTGCATTTTATAGGAAACGAGTACCTTTTGAAAACGCTCGCTCCCGCGCAGTCTAAGGAGAAGTGAAACCAGTATTTTTTTGCATGCTTTTTTTCGGAGAGATAGAAATCATGCTTCGTGCCTGCGGGAATCAGAACCATATCGCCTTTTTGACACAGAATTTCTTCTCCGCCCACGCGAATGATTATTTCGCCCTCTTCAATAAAGAAAAGCTTGCTTTCCTCAAGCCTGACGCCAAAGGCGTGCCAGGTTGGCCAAAGCGTAGTAAGGCTTCCGCAATGATAATTTATCGACCAAGGGGATAACGGTAACATATTGCCGCCTCCTTAATACTTTATGTATTAATTATACCTCCGAGGCTGCTTTTTGTCAATATCAGGATAGTTTTTTACAAGTTTTTGCCGTTTCGGAAGAAAATAAGGTCTGTTAATTGATTTTTTGCAGTGCTTATGCTATACTTAGACAAGAGAGAATAATATCGCTCCGAAGCCTGAATTTCCGGCGCTTTCGGCACTTATCTCTCTTGCCTGACTCAAGAAATATCAGAGGGGGATTGTATATGAAGAGCAAAAAGCTGTTGACTGTGCTGTTGATGACGGCAGCGCTCCTTATGCTTTCGGCATTGTCCGCATTTGCAAATTCCGCTCAGCAAAGCTTCGTCGGTACTGCGGCAAACGGTGCTATAATAACCGACAAAGAAAGCCCCATAACCGTCGAGCGCGAGCGTCTTGTCTTCGATATACCCGAGTTTCCCGAGCATTACTATTCGAATGCGGAGCAGCTCTCGGAATACGACGCTAAGGTGAGTGCGGAATACAGCTTTTATAACCCTGCCGATTATTCTGTGAAGGCTACGCTTCTTTTTCCGTTCGGCACGCTTCCTATGTACGTTGACGGAGTTAATTACGACAGCGGCGAGCCTGTTTCGGTAATAGATTTATCCGACTACGGCGTGAAAATCAACGGCGAGCAGACCGAAATTACGTTAAGACATACTTATAGTGAAAAATATACGCCCTTTGATTACGAGCAGCAATTGGAATATCTTTCCGGCAGGGATGCGGAGAAGGGAATTCTGAAGCGTGAGGCGCGAGTTATGAGGTACGAATTTGAGGCGGAGAATTTCCCCGAGGGTGAGGATTATCTGACCTTTACCGTAAGTATTGAGGCGGACGACGGATTTCAAATTATTGCAAATCCAAGATATTTCATGCGCGATAAAACCCTTATAACTCTGGGATTTTCCGTGAGAGCGGGAGAGAGCTTCGTTCTCTATACAGTCGGTGAAAGACAGTTTGAGCTTGAGGATATCGATAACTGGAACGGATACCTTAAAGGCGCCATTGAGGAAAGAAACCGCACCTCCGCCAAGCCAAAGCTTAAATACGCAACCGAGCTTACGTTCGGTGAGCTTGCCATGTCCGAATACAGTGAAAGTCTTGGAGTATCCGAGCAGGATTGGTATAATGCGTTCGTTGCAATGCTAGGTGAACACGGAAACTCATATTCTTTCGTTTCGGCATCTGAGGCTCGTTTCGATTTGACAGAAGACCTTATGCGCTGGTATGAGTACGAAATCGAGCTTGCGCCGGGTGAGAGAATAACAAATATCGTTTGTGCTCCCATATATCCCGATTATGATACAGGCTATTCTCCGTATATATACAGATATACCTATCTCACGTCGCCCGCGCGGAGTTTTACCGAATTCGGCGAGCTTGAAATAATCATAAATACCCCTTATTCCATAGTTGAGAGTATGACCGAAATCCTATCGGAAAATCAAAAAGCAGTCCTGCAGGAAACCGACGGAGGTTACCGTATAGTTCTCTCGGGACTTCCCGACAGAGAAATAGTTTTTACCCTCAGCGAGAGTCCCTCGCCGGTCCGAGAGAATAACGGCGGAGGTGGAATGCTCATAGAAATGAAAATTTTTATCGGGGTATGCGCGGGAATAGTCGTTCTGACGGCGGCAGCCGTAACTACTGTTGTAATTCTGCGCCGCAAAGCAAAAAGGTCCTCACCACCGCAAAAAACCGACGAGTCTGCGGAAAATGAGGAATGATGAACCCAAATCAGCGTAAGCCGATATTCCGTAACCGGCTTATACTCAAAAATTATCACTCAATATCAAAAGGGTACTGTGTTGCTTTTCACAGTACCCCATGCTTTTTAATAAGCAGTTCTTCTTGCTGTTTAGTTAACTCAGCCAAGCTTCGCGAGTACACCGCGAAGAGCTTTAAGACCGCCTGCAAAGGCGTCCTCAGCTGAATCGAATTTGTAAGGATTCTCAAACGCCTTGCCGACGAGCTTGTTAAGTCCGGCAAAGGTTTCGAGATGAGGCTCAAGGGAAATATAGAAGTCTTCCTTGGCATAAGCCTTGTGCGCTGCGAGAATTTCGGCAATCTTAGCCTCACCGCAGCCTGCGGGAACGATAGCACCTACCGAAAGGCTGTCTTTAATGTGGAAATACGCGATATAATCGCGAAGAAGCTCATATCCGTCCGGGTAGGGACGGCAGCCGTCAAGCACGAAATTACCCATGTCAAATACCGCGCGGAGTCTGCCGCCAAAGGTCTTCATGAGGTCGAAGCAGTATTCAGGGGTTTCACCGTAAATTTTAGCCTCGTTCTCATGGCAAAGGGTAACGCCGAAGCTGTCGGCAATATCGAGAAGAGCACCGAGCTTTTCGATAACCTCGGAGCGTTCTTCCTCGCGGCTTTTTCCGTCGCGAAGATAAAAGCTGAAGGAGCGTATATTCTTAGCTCCGAGAATATTAGCATTAGCGAAGCAACGCTTTGCTCTTTCCTTGTGCGCCTCAAAATCGTCTGCAAGGTTTATCTTACCGATAGGCGAGCCTATCGCAGAGGCACGGACGCCGTAAGAGTCAAGCATTTTTGCATACTCGGAAGCCTCGTCTTCGGTAAGGTCGGCAATGTTCTTCTCACCGATAAATCTCGGCTCAATATAGCCGATACCCTCAGCCTTGAGATATTCGAGATGACGCTTGGGGTCAGCAGAGTATTCGTCAGCGAATGCTGAAAGAAGTATATTAGCCATTATACCTCACCTACGGGCGCAACCGCCTCTTCCTTGCCGCTCTTCATTGCTCTGTCAATAGCCGTGATAAGATTTACAGGTGCTATCATATCGCGGTACGAGGTTTCCATCTTTTCGCCCTTGAGAATCTTGTAGAAGCCCATAAATTCAACTGCGGCAAGGTCTGAGGTAAGAGGGAATATCTGACCTACGATATTCTTCTCGCAGCTTACCGAAGCATAGTAGTTGTAATTTCCGTCGGTGTACTGACCGTTAACGGTGAAATCGCCGTATTTTACCGCAATGTTGACGATATTGTCAATTCTTTCGGCGGTAACGCTCTTGGGATAGTAGCCGAATATTTCCTGAATCATCTGAGCAAGGTGCTGAGCGTAGAAGAAGAATCCACCGTATTCGCTTTCAAGATGAACGGGAGTGCGGAAGAATCCGCCGTAGGTCTTACCGTAAATACCGCCCTTGATGCTCTCCTTAAGGCTCTTTACGTAGTGCGCGTGAATAACCATAGAGCCGCCGCAGATTTTGCAACCGGCAGCCTTGAGCTCTCTTGCAAACTGAAGCGCTTCATCGTCGTCGTAGCAGAAGGGCTTGTCAATATACATGGGAATACCCGAAGCAATATAAGGCTTTGCATATTTGTAATGATTTTTACCGTCCCTTGCGGTGATAATAAGACCGTCAATCTTACCTACGAATGCATCGTAGCTGTCGACGCACTCAACACCGAACTTTTCCTTTGCCGCTGCCATAGCCGCAGGCTCGTTTGAATATACACCGACGACCTCAACGTCCGAAAATCTCGCATCATTCTGAATAAGGCTGAGGAAGGAATTTGCGTGCGTGTTCTCGCAACCGAGTATAGCAATTCTGTACATAGCGAAAATCTCCTTTTAATTCTTTTAGCAGTAGGTTATAGGCAGAGGATTTGCAGCCCATACCTGCTCGATAACGCTGATAACCTTTGCAGCGTGCTCAGGGCCGATAGGCATAGCCTTGCCGAATTTGAGCTTGTCGCGCAGGGTTTCGTAGAACTTATGGCTTCCGACGGTGAATACCGTTCCCTCAAGCTCACCCGATTCCTCGTGAACCTTAAGGTCCTCGGAGCAATAAGCGGGAAGTCCTTCAGCGTTTTTGAGCGATTCTATAATAACGGGACGCTCGGGGTTCTCGCCGGGAGTTATGTATTTCATTTCGTACTTGCCTGCAACGGAAATCTTAAGCGTTCCAAGCGTTCCCATAACCTTAACGGTGGACTGAGGATATCCGTCAGCCGAGTTGACCTCAACGTCCATAACGGGCTTGCCGGGCGCGGTAAGTATAACCTTTGCGTAATCGTCACCGTCACCGCTTGTAAGCGCCTTGCCGAGCCTTGAGAACTTAACCTCGGTGTGCTCGTCGAAATCAAGGAATCCAAGCGCAAGTCCTACGGGGTGAGGACCGGTGTTGTAAAGTCCGCCGGCGGTTTTGCACTGAACCGTCTGCCAGTCCCATCTTCTGAAGAAACCGTTGAACTTAACGTCAATCTGGAAGATATCACCAAGCTTTCCGCTTGCAATAACCTCCTTTGCAAAGGTGTAGTAGGGTGCGAAAAAGCTTTGCTGGAATACGGCAATGGTAACGCCGTTCTTCTCAGCGCATCTCATAAGGTCCTCGCATTCCCAGCGGGTTTTGCCCATAGGCTTCTCAACCAGAACGTTCATTCCGGCGCAAAGAAGCTCACGCGATACGCGGTAGTGGTCCTCCGAATAAGTGGCATTGACTACGACGTCAATGTCCTTTCTGCCGTAAAGCTCGGTATAATCAGCGTAAACCTGGCATCCGGGATATTCTTCAAGTGCTCTCTGGCGTCTTTCGGCGTCGGTTTCAACAACTGCAACGACCTCATAATGCTCGTTGAGCTCGCTGTTGAAATACTTTCCGTGAATATCGCGTCCGCTTCTGCCTTGACCGATAATGGCAACTCTTACGTCTTTCATAAAAGCTCCTCCAAATATGTATTTTATTTTGAATTTTATTCGTTTCTCTCGATAACCGCTTCGACGTTAAAGCCGTCGTCAAATAGCGTAACCGATTCTATATCAATTCCCGAAATCGCGCGAAGCTCGCCGTCCTCGGAATAATATATGCTCCCTGCCTCGTCCTCAAAGACGAATTCACCGTTTACCATAACCGGCGTCGGTATTTCGTCGGACTCAATAAAGTTGACACGGCTTACCGTGCAGTAATGAAGCTCACCGTTCCCCGAAATGCAGCATTCGCGCCCCTCAAGGTCGTAGCACTGCGGAATTTTGAAATAATCGCCCGCTACGCGTCCGGGAAGAGTGCTTATACCCTCAATGAGAGTTCCGTCAAGGCGGAAGCTTTGCCCTGTGTGCACCGAAACGGTAAGGAAATCAATCCTGGCGTCCTCTCGGTTCACGCCTACCTCTTCAACGAAATAAGCAAATGCGCGCTCCAGCCGTCTGTGTTTTATAAGCACCTCGCGCCCGAAGCACTCGGAAAAGCTAAGCTCGGGTAAAAATCTCTCACCGTCAGCAATCGGCTCGTTTAGCTCGCTCTCAGCAAGGTCTATTTCTTTACCGTCAATCTCAGCAATAGGCTTTGAGCCTATCCTGACAAGCTTTATAAATCCCGACTCTTCGCTTTCTTCAACGGTAAAATCCGAAAGCTCCTCGGCAATATCCGAAAGCTCCTCGCCGATATAGAGCACCGAAAGCCCCTCAAGGATTCCTTCCTCATCTATGCATTCAAAAAGCTCGCGGCACTTAAGGTAAAACACCGCAATTTCGGTGCAATCCTCAAAAACACTGTCGAACCTCGGAAGCTCAATATCCTCCGAAAGTATCTTAACCGAGCGAAGCGCCTCGCAGCCGAGGAATGCCGAGCTGCCTATCTCGCGGCAGTCGGTACCTATACTGACCTGTTTTAAATCTTTGCAGTACGCGAATGCATGGTCGGAAATGCGCTCTGCTTTCGGTAGATACGCGCGCTCAAGTCCGGAATATGCAAACGCCTGCTTGCCAATATCGCGAACCGCTGTCAAATCAAGAGCTGAAAGTGCTGTGCAATCCGTGAAAGCCTCGTCGCCAATCGCAGAAAATTTCTCAAATGCGCTTATTCTTTCAAGACTTTCGCACCCCTTTGCAAAGCCGTAGCAAAGCTTAAGGTCGGTAAGCTCACCATCACGCAAATCAATCTCGCGAAGCGAATCACAGCCTGAAAAGGTGTACGCCGCCTCGGAAAAATCCCAGTCACCGACAAACTCAATTCTGCCGAGCGACTTGCAGTAGCCGAAGGCACTTGCGCCGAGCTTCGCGGGACTCATATTCGAGCCTTTGACAATTCTTACGGCTCTGAGAGGACTTACCTCACAAAGCGAATCGCAGCCGTTAAATATACTGTCGCCGAGTTTGCTCCATTCCTGCTCGGTTTTGAAGCTTATCAAGCTTTTACAGCCGTAAAACGTCATATAACCCGTGTCGGACCAGCCGCCTGTGTAATTAACCTCTTTTATGTTGGTTGAAGAAAAAGCCTGGTTTCCGAGTCTGCCTCCTGTGGTAACGGAGGTTAGGGAAGAGCAGCCGATAAAGGCACCGTCCTGAATCTCTCTGACGCGGCTCAGGTCAATATTTGAAAGTGAGGAGCAACCGCGGAATGCATTTTCTCCAATCTTTACGTCACGGGTCTGCGACAGGTCGATTTCGCTGAGCGAAATACAGTTACGGAATGCACTTTCTCCGATTTCCTCAAGCTCCGAGGGCAGTATTACCTCCGAGAGCTTTATTGCGTTTGTAAAAACGCAGTCGTCAATTCTTGCAATGCGAAATTCGCTATCATCACCGTCCTCACCGTCCTCAGCTGTATAAAGGCGCGATAAGTCCACGCTTATTATAGTGTTGTCTCGGCAGGCGTCAACAGACCCCACCTTGCCCGAGGCGCGCGATGAATAATACGAGCTTACCGAGAGTAAATCCTCCCTCGGAATAGCGAGAATTTCACCGGCCTTTCTGTCTATCGGAGCATCGGCGGAAAGATAAAGCACGTTATCTCCGAAGGCTCTTTCAAAGCTTGTGAAAAGCTCGTCCGATGCGGGAAAGCCCGCCTTGGCAAGTCTTTTCAGCATCGAATATCCGCTCTCCGCACCGCAGTCCGTCAAGGGCTTGTTTATTGAAATAAAGTTTTTGTTATGGTTGAGAACGTACTCAACCTCCATGTTGCAGGCAGGCGAGGTAATCGAGTTTTCGGTAAGGTAGAATATAACCCCCGCGCACTGAAACTTGGATATGTAGAGCTGTGCAATCTCCTGCCAGTTTTCGCCTATATGCATCTCGTTGTCGTACCAGATATTGACGCCAAGCTCCTCAAGCCTCAGAATATCGGCAAGAACGGTCTTGTAATCCTTATGAGAGTAGGAAACGAAATAATAGCTTTCCTTGTGAGAGGGAGGCAGAATTTCGCGAGGCACCTCTGCAAAGCTCTCGGTGCTCTCAATAATTCTTATCTTTTCTTCAACCGTCATAGCTTTCACCAAAGCGAAATATCGGCGGAGGCAAGCGCCTCTTCAATAGCCTTGACGGCTGTGTAAACCGTATAATTGTCCGTGCGCTTGTCGGGAGTTCTGTTTGCCTCGTAGCTGCCGACCGACATTATCGAGGAACCGTAGCATTTAAAGGAAAAGTCATCACATAGGAAGGAGTAGGCTTCGGACGTACCGTCCATAACGGCGTTTTCAATATCGCTCTCACAGAAAACCAATTCACCGTGCTCTGCAATAATGCGCTTGATTCTGTCAAAAAGAGCCTTCGGAAGATTGACAGTTTCCTCGCTGTCAATGATTTCGTTAAAATCGTCGTCATCGTGTCTTTCCGTGCGCTTCAAGGTAAAAGGCCATTTGACAGGGTTGTCAAACGAAGATGCAATAACGATTTCCTTGCCTTCGGCGTTGCCCCATCTTCCGTACCATTCGGCATTGTAGCTGAAGATAATTTCCGACCTCATAGCTGCTCCTCTCCAATTCCGCAGGAATTGCGCAGGATATGCCACGCAGATTCCGTGTCGGTTATACTTAACTTGATTTTATTTTATCACAGGGGAAATAATATTTCAATAATAGAAACTGAATAATTGTTGCTCTTTTAAAAAAAGCATTGCAAAAATTGCTCTGAGCGGTTGTTGGCACAGCAACGTTCAAATCCTCCGAATAGCAGGATTTGAATTTAGTCCGCGTCGAAGCCGTTCAAGCTCTGAGCTTACATAAATTGCAGGCGTCTCATTAAATGCGCGTACGTAAAATGATAAAATCATTTTATCAGTGTATATTTACCTTCCCGCAATGTGCGAATAAAATCCTCGCTGTTGTTTATAGGAAGCTCGGCTTCTATTCCACCCCTTGCAAGATGGGCTCTTGCATGAAAATCCGAGCCTGAAAGCTTCCGTTTGCCGTAAAGCTCGGCAAACTGCTCCGCGAGCGCATTGCGTTTTTTGTCTGTTCCTCCGTTATGCACCTCAATGCCGAAAAGCTGCGACGGGTCAGCGACGGTCATTGCATCTCTGAACGGATGCGCCTGAACGGCAACAGCGCCTTCCGGAAGGTATTTAAGAAGCTCCGGAAGTCCGTCAAGCTTATTAAGGTAGGGGGCGTTATAGAAAAATTCTTCGGTTAAACCGTATATCAGATAGTCGTTTATATTTTTACCGTCAAAGCGAACCTCAGCACCCAGAAGCACCGTCATTCCCAGTTCATCTGCTGCTTCTTTCGCGTTTCGGTAGCCCTCGAGCCATCTGTCGATAAAAGCTTTATGATTTTTCTCGGTTTGCTCTATCCCGAACCATTCTGCCGAAAGCGCAAAATAATGGTCGGTAATCACTATACCGTCGTATCCTGCCTCTTTGTAAAGAGAAACTATATCTTTAGCACAAATGCTGACGCATTTATCGCATTCCGCTGTATGAAGATGGGTTTCTATTCTTGCCATGTTTACGCCTTTCGCCATTTTTCAAAAATATTTTAGCATACAAATCCCTCTTTGTAAAGTAGGTAGCACGCGTTTTCAATACAGAAATCCTACGGATATTTATGAGGAGAGCGGATTTAAGATATCGCGCGTGCGGCTTTTCCTCCGAGCCGTCACCAAAACAATAAAGGGTCCGCCCTCGTGGCAGACCCTTTATTGTTTTGGTGAGTAATTGATGAATAGTATACACGGATGAGGTAGGCAAAAAAACGGATGAATTTTTTGAAAACGGTTCCCGAATTTTTAACAAAAGTAAAAAGAGAGTCGGTCAACCAAGGTCTTGAAAACTTTGGTGAACAGGCTTTTTACGAATTATTTTTGTTCTTTTAATGTTTTGCAACTTGAAATCAGCATACGTCTGATTCGTCCGCACAGGTTTCGATTCTTTTTGTATATATCTTCATTTATGCTGTTTGTGTTGAACAATAACTGCAACCACCCTTCCGTTTCGCTACACTCTTTCAGAGCGATTTCAAATTTTGAAAGCATATCAGCTTTGCTTTGTCCGTAATTTGCTTCACGGATATTTGCATAAACACTGCTTGAGCTTTTGCGGATTTGAAAAAGTGTGTTTGACGACGCCTTAATGCTTTGACACATCAATTCGATATCGGTTGCAAGCTGTTCGGAATATATGAATAAGTAGTTTTTTGGCATAATATCACCTCTTTAAGTGTATTATACTACATTCTAACATTAAAATCAAGGCGCAAGCCTTGTATATCATCCGCAATTTATTGCGGTATATCATCAATGCGGAGCATTGTATATCATCGAACTGCAGGGAAATACACTCTGATGAGTGATGATATACAGCCCAAAGGGCTGATGAGATACACGCTAAAGCGTGATGATATACGCCTTGCGGCGATGA
>JAZNDN010000050.1:0-2656 GCA_045588085.1 Eubacteriales bacterium | reverse complement strand
ATTCTGCCTCTTCTGTATTTTGCCATTTTCTTTCCTTTCTTTTCAGAACCGCAAATCCGTCATATATAGAGCGTCCTTCCCTCTCCGACGTTCTCGGTTCTATGCGATATCAGTCTGGCGCCGATAAGCGCGGGACTGAGCGTTTTTATTTTCAGTATATCCTCTACGGTGCGCCTTATGTGCGTAAAATGCGTACAGCCGAGTATCAGCACGTCGCAGTCTGCATCTTCTATCGGAATAAGCAGATTTTGTATCCTTTGGCGTCCGAGTTCGGTAAGATTTGCATCATTCTCACCGTTCTCGATAATTCTCACAAGACTCTGCGCCGCTACCGAAAAAACCTCAGCTCTCGGGGACAATTTCTTTATTTCCTTTTCAAATGCTCCCGAAGCGACGGTCGCCTCGGTGGCTATTACGCCTATTCTGCGGTTTGCGGTAAGCCTTGCCGCCGCTCTGCAGGTGGGTGTTATAATAGGAACGCATATACGCTTGTGCTCAGCTGCAAGCTCGGAATATACAGTGCTTGCCGTGCAGCAGGCAATAAGGATATCGGAGCACCCTCTGGCAAGAAGGCTCTCAATATCGCGATTTACCAAATCGCAAAGCTGAGCTCGGCTTTTAGTTCCGTACGGAGCGTTTTTGCGGTCTGCAAGAAAGCAGATATCTGCATTCGGCTTAAGACGTCTTAACTCGGCAAGGGCGGCAAGACCGCCGACACCGCTGTCAAAAATACCCGTCATCTGCTATCAAGCATGCTAACCAAACTTTTTACAAAGTCGGAAAAGCTCACTCCGCAAAGCGCCAGCATTTCGGGATACAGGCTTGACTCGGTCATTCCCGGGAAGCTGTTTACCTCGTTAAAATAAATATTTCCGTCGGAAAGAAAATAATCAAAGCGGCCAATGTCCCGAAGGCCCGAAAACACCTTTAGCCTTTTTGAATAATCCTTGATTTTCTCCTTTATCTCATCGCTGACGTCGGCTTTCTTTGAAATGCTTACACCTCGTGATGACGAATACTTTCTGTCATAGCTGTACGGCTCACCGTCACTTATCACCGATCCGGGTGCAGTATATATATCGTATTGCCCTCCGAGATAGGCACATTCAAGCTCTGTCGGAGAGTCAATAAGCTTTTCAACTATTATTCTGCCGTCGCTGACGCGCAGCGCGGACTCGATTGCCAAGGTCAGCTGCTCCGGCGTTTCGGCTTTGCCGATGCCTATTGAGCTTCCTGCCCTCGCAGGCTTGATAAACAAGGGGTAACCGAGCTTTTCGGCAAGCCTCTTGGCAGAATCAAAATCATATGCTATACCCGAATCCTGCGAGCATGGCTCTTTGTCAACGTAGGCAAACCACGGCACAGTGGGTATACCCAAATGCTCTGCAAGAAGCTTCGTGTAAGCCTTATCCATAAGGAGCGCACCGGCACAGGTTTCACAGCTTACGAAGGCAATACCGGCAGAGGTAAGAGCACCTTGAATAACTCCGTCCTCACCCATCTCTCCGTGAAGCGCAGGGATAGCGCCTCTTACGCTTATAAATCCGCCCTCTCCGTCAAAGCCCCCTACAAGCTTACCGTCCTTCATTCTGCGGGTAGGAAAAACCGCACGCCCTTCGGTGCCGCACGAATTTGCTATCCATAAACCGTCCTTGGTTATTTCTATCGGAATGGCGGAAATGCCAAGCCGCGAGAGCTCCGAGAGAATATTCGCCGCGCTCAAAGCAGAGATTTCTCTCTCGCCGCCAACACCTCCGAATATAACCGCTACGGGTTCGGTATTTCTGTCTTTTTTCAATTGCATCACCTCACGAAAAGTATATGAGGCGACGTTTTTTTAGGTTATCGCGAACATACGCAAGACGCTTTATCCGGGCGACTTACGGCTGAGTCGGGCAACTCTGTCATTACCCGAAAGGTCCTTTATTATTTCACATTCAAGCGACAGTGCGCGTGCAATGCCGCGAATAATATCAGCTTGGTCGTATCCTATTTCGTAGGCTATAAATCCTCCGTCCTTGAGAAGCAGAAGCAGCCTCGGTGTCAGGCTTCTGTAAAAATCAGCGCCGTCCTCGCCGCCTACGAAGGCTATTTCAGGCTCTCGGTAAAGCTCAAGCGGCAAATTTCGGTACGCTTGCCGTGACACGTAGGGAGGATTTGATAGCACAGCAAAAAATTTCTCCGAGGGGAGCTGCTCTAAAACGTCCATTTCAAGAAGCCTTACTCTCTCGGACACTCCGTTTGCAATGGCGTTTTTCTCTGCAACCGAAAGTGCCGCAGGCGATATATCAACCATTGTAGCACTGGTGTTTTGCGTGTTTTTCAACGTGGATATTGCGACACAGCCGCTTCCCGTGCATAAATCCAGAAACGACTCAGCGGGAGGAATCAGCTTTACCGCAATATCAACCAGAAGCTCCGTGTCGGAGCGAGGAATAAGACAGCTCTTGTCAACGGCATATCGCTCGCGGTAAAAATCCGCAAATCCGAGTATATACTGCAGCGGTTCACGTGCGGCACGGCGTTCTATCGCTCTGATAAGCACGGGACTTTCGCTGCTTGCTCTGCCGAGCGAAATATCTATACGCGAGAATCCTCCGGTTTCCGAAAAGATTTCGGTTGCGGAATAACGTGCATCCTCAACCCCCGCCTCAGT
>JAZNDN010000049.1:0-8730 GCA_045588085.1 Eubacteriales bacterium | reverse complement strand
CGCACTTTTCAGTGCTTTAGAAATTTCTTTGTTGTTCAATTTTCAAAGATCAAATGCGCTTAGGGGAGCCTTTTTTCAGGGCTTCTCGCAATCGCGCTTTATTATAATATCACAAAGGTCCGCTCTTGTCAATACTTTTTTTCAACTTTTTCAAGTTTTTTTACCGACGTCCCATGCATTGGATTATTATTGACACAATGTCATATTCTTATTCCACTGTATAAAATATAATAACAGAAAAAACAACGCATATAATAAGCTTATCGCGTAGAATGCAATAACGGCGTTTTTTAGATAACAAAAGCAGCGAGCCTTCGGATTCTTAATGATAAACTTCATTGTCCTTCATCACAAAATTCCTCTAAAATGGTATCCGAAAGAGATTCGCGCGCGATATATTATAAAGGAAGCTCTTGCTATTTGCAAAAATCATTTTATCATGAAATACATTTCAAAAATATATTGACAAAAATATCTGTGCTATGATATACTCTATTCGCAAAACGCAAAGGCTCAGACTTACATATTTTTTTCGGAGGATTTACGATGCTTCACGATGAGATATATTTCGAAATTACGCTGGAGGGAGAAAAGGAGCAGATTACCCGTTTCGCATCCTATGCTTTATCCGGTGTCCTTGACGATTTCTTTGAAATCAGCGATGAATATTTGGTTTATGACGATTATTACGAAAATGCGGGCGAGAACGACGTTGTAACCCTTATTTTCACAAATGACGAATACGGCATTGAAACCGACAGCTTTGACCCCGAGGAGTTCCTCGACGTTTTCTGCAAGGGTGCGCAAAAGCTTTACGTAAGCGGATGTATATACGATATTGACGACGAAGAATATCGCTTCGTCAGTCACGAGGGGGATTCCTCGTTCACCAACGTTAAAAACATTACTAAGTTCAACGACGAGCTTGACGAGGAGGCTGAACGCGAGGAGCGCGAGGCCGACGACGATTACAATACTTAAAGGCAAAACGGCTGACGGTGAATTTATCCCTGTCTGCCGTTTTCTTATAAAATAGCTTTAGGTTTTGTGGAAAAATTTATAAACCGAGGCAACTATTAGTTGCACAGGAGTAAGAGAGAAATTATTGACATTATACGGCGAATAGTGTATAATTTAGTTATAAAAGCGAAGGCTTTTATGCAGGACTTGAAGTAATCCTTTTCGCAGGTTCCTATCAAATCTTAACAAAAACCGACTAATATTAAAAATCACAGTGAGGTACTTACATGCTTAAAAAAATCAAGGAATTTAAATGGGGTTATATTTTGCTTTTTCTGCTCCTTACGGCTGCCGGAATATGCTTTATAGCCTTCAACGATACCCTATCGGTAATTGCTATCGTTCTTGGAGTTCTTCTCAGCCTTTACGGAGTCGTTTTGCTGACTCTGACGCTTGCAAACCGTTCAAGAAGCGCTGCATTCGCATTTAAAATTATTATCTGCTCCGCGGCAATAATCTGCGGAATTACGACGGCTATTCTCAGAGAAGGCGCTATGGAGATAATCGCGTCGCTTATCTGTCTTTTCATTATCGTCGACGGCTCGTTCAAGCTTCAGACAACAGCGCTTTCAAAAAGATATAATCTTGTCAGCTGGTGGTTTATGCTCATACCCTCGCTGCTGTGCATTGCAGGCGGCTTCATTGCCTTGAGACTCACCCCTCGCATTGCAACCGAGGACGGTGTTGTTTTGGTTTCTGTGCTGATAGGTATTACCCTTATAATCGACGCTATATCAAATGCTCTCTCAGCGTTTTACATAAGTAGCTACGAGAGAAATATGAAAGACGAAATTGAAGCTGAAATTTACGACAGAATTGAAGCCGAGCGCGCCGCTGAAGAAGCGCTTACCGAAATTGAAAGCGACTCCGATGAGTCTGTTAACTCAAACGGCAAGTAATTCTATTCCAATTATAAAACGCCCCCGATAAGTCTTTGTGCATATGCAGACCTTTCGGGAGCGTTTTTGTTTATTTACGTGTCAGGAGGGAAAGAGTCTATGGTCTTTCCCCTCGAAGAAGAGCACCGTGTAATCCGAGCCGACGATTCGCGAATATATTCTGTCATCATACTTTGTGACAAGCTCATCTGCCGTAAGATTGGTGGAAACTATGGTTGCAAGACCACGGTTTCTTCTGGTATTGAAAAGGTTATACAGGCAGGAAACCGTGAACTGATTTGCAAACTCTGTTCCAAGGTCGTCGAGAATCAGAAGATCACAGCTGAGATATTTGTCCGACTGCGATTCCGATGGACCGTATCCGCTTCTGAACCTATCGTTCTCGAATGCCGCAACGATATTCTGCGTGCTTTCGTACAGCACGTCGTATCCCATTTCTATAACCACCTTAGCTATCGAGGTTGAAATATGGGTTTTTCCTGTTCCGGTCTTGCCCATAAGCAGCAGATTGCGTGCACGGCTTCCTCTGCCAAAGCTCGCTGCATAAGCCTTTGCTGCTTTGAGATTGCCTTCCATTCGGCGATATGATTCCTCATTATCCGCATAGTGAGATATATTGAAATTCTCAAAGCTCTGCTCCTCAAGAAGCCTGCCCATGCCCGATGATTTTATATTCTCCTCGGTCAGAAGCCTCTTGAAGCATGTGCACATTTTTATGTCTATGAATCCTGTATCGTTACAAAGAGGACAGCAATATTTAACCTCGGTATAATCCCTCGGATATCCGAGACTTTCGATTATATCCTTACGGCGAAAATTAAGCTCCTGATTTCTCTTTTTCAAAGGAGCTATGTCACCGCCCTCACAAGCAGTTTTAAATATGAGAGGACCGGTTTTCGACAGCTCTGCATCTATTTCGGCTATTTCCGCAGATTTAGCCCTGAGCTCTTCGCAGCGAAAATCTGCCGCTCTTCTTGCAGCCTCTCTGCGCGCGTCTATCGCATC
Organism: Eubacteriales bacterium; assembly: GCA_045588085.1. Taxonomy (GTDB): domain Bacteria; phylum Bacillota; class Clostridia; order Oscillospirales; family CAG-272; genus UBA1740. The sequence continues at coordinate 5,806 of JAZNDN010000049.1, read as the reverse complement.
TCTTACTTTACTGAAATTTTCATAGCTTGACATATCTTAAGTCTTCCTTTATGGCTTAATTATCGGAGCCACTCTCATCAAAGCTTCTTGCCAAAGCCCGTCTGAGAGCCTCCTCGGGATCAAAATCACCGTATCTTGAGGTGGGCTTTTTGCTTTTTGCAGAATCGACAGCAGCAGACGAAGGCCGCTTCTTGCGCAGGCTTTCCTGCTCTGCCTGCCTTTGAGTATGACGTTGCCTGCACGCCTCAACGGTTTTACAACCGTTTTCGCTCCAATCGGCAAGGATTTTGTCTATATAAGCGAAGCGCGCGCTTCCTGTGGAAATAACAGCTTTGTCATAAGCCTCGGCTATTATTGCTATGCCGTATCCGTATCCGTCTGTCCACCTTGCAATATAATCCTTTTCACTTTTAGAAAAGCTTCTGCCGTATATACCGAATATTCCGCGTATTTCGGAATAAAGTCCGCTCTCTGCTTCAATCTTAGATATATGCGCCTCAAGCGCTGCGGTCGTGTCAATTCCCAATTCACAAAACTGCTTGACACGGCTTTTTATCTTATTTATCGAAACCGTGCCGTGCTCGTGAAGATACGCGCATAGCGTTGCAAGGTATTCTGCTGTCAATCCGTACTGATTTACAATTGCAGTGAGCACGGATACCTCCATAGGTGATGCCTGCTCCTTGCCTGCGAGAATTGCATATTCGTTTATAAAATCAGCCAGCGATTTATCTCTTATCTCGGCGGCAATTTCGATAGGGCGCTGCTCAATAAGCTCCTCGTCACAAATTCTTTCCGCAAACTCCAAAGTAACCAGATTTTCACCGTCAGCAACACGGGCAATTGCCCCTGCATCCTCCCAAAGTGCCAGACTTGATATAAGTCTTGCCTTTGACACGCCTGCCAGCTCGCAAAGCTCACGGCAGCTGCAGAGACCGCCTTTATCTGTGATGGCAATAAGAACTCTGAGTTCCTCTGCCGTCGCTTCGCGGTATGCCTGAGTTTCGCTTATTCTTATATCCTTTATCGTGTATCTGAGGTCAGCCATTGCCGCCTCTTTTCTCGTGGGTCTTTATGCCGTAGCAAAGCGTCATAAGCGAATCACCCAGATGAACGTCCTGAACCACCACGTCACTGTTATCAACCACAAGCTCCATATTTGCAAAATTCCATATTCCAAGAACTCCGGAATCCGCAAGTACTCTCGCACATTCGTATGCGCTTTCCTTCGGAACGGTAAGAACGCCTATATGTATGTTGTTAGCACGGCAGAAATCTCCGAGCTCGTCTATATGATGAACGCGTAGCCCGTTGAATTCGGTGCCTATTATACTGCTATCAATATCAAACAGCGCAACACTCTTCACTCCTCGGCGCTCAAACATATGAGTTGCCGCAAGCGCTCTGCCAAGCTTTCCCGCACCGACGATAACTGCGCGATACCCCTCAGCAACACCCAAAAGCTCACCGATTTTACCGTAAAGGTATTTTACATTGTATCCGTATCCCTGCTGTCCAAAGCCTCCGAAGCAGTTAAAGTCCTGCCTTATTTGAGATGCAGTTACCTCCATTATTTTTGAAAGCTCACCGCTGGATATTCGAAGCTTTCCCTCTCTGAGAAGCTCTCCAAGATATCTGTGATACCTTGGAAGCCTGCGGATAACAGCGTCAGAAACGGCTGTCTTGTCTATTCCTTTAAGCCTTCTCTCAAAAGTGCCCTCAAGCTTATCTATACTCTCCATAAATCACATTACCGAATCGCAAGCCGATGCATTCAGACTGCTGTCGGAAATATTACCCCTTTCGTATTCATAATAACCCGATGCGCCAATCATCGCACCATTGTCCCCGCAAAGCGAGAGCGGCGGTATAAATATTTTAACACCATGCTTATCCGCCACCTCGGAAAGCCGTTTTCTGAGGTGAGAATTTGCGGCAACCCCTCCGGCTACCACAAGGTCGCAGCCCGGATTTTCATCAAGTGCTGCGGATATTTTGAGCGCTGCTGCCTCAACCGCCTCATATGTATATCTGGCAGCGAACAACTCTCGGTCGATTTCTTCGCCCTTTTGCTCGTACCTGTGAAGAAGGTTTACAGCTGCCGTTTTCAGACCCGAGAACGAGAAATCCAGCGAGCCGTCGCGCAGTGCCGGGCTCGGCAAATCGGCTCTCGCTTGCTTGTATGCGGCAGAGGACTTATACTTAGAATAAAAATCATCCTCCGAGCCGCAGGCCTTGATAAATCCTTTGGCAGACAGCTCGTCAAAGCCTCGACCGGCCGGATACGGAATACCTATCAGTCTTCCGATTTTATCAAAAGCTTCTCCTATCGCATCGTCACGAGTCGTACCAAGTGTCTTTATATCTGTATAACTGTCCATGCGGTAAATCGAGGTATGCCCTCCCGAAACGACCAATGAAATAAACGGAGGCTTAGGAGCCTCGTCAAGCAAAAACGCTGAGGCAATATGACCTTTTATGTGGTCAACGGCTACGAGCGGTATAGAGTTCGCTGCAGCGAGCGCCTTTGCGAAATTGACGCCTACCAGCAATGCACCGATAAGTCCCGGATTTGACGTTACTGCCACAAGGTCGATTTCCGAAAGAGCAACACCTGCCTCCTCAAGAGCGCGGTACGTTATTGTGCTGATTGCCTCTATATGAGCGCGGCTTGCAATCTCCGGAACGACACCGCCGTAAAGCCTGTGTGTTTCTACCTGAGATGCGATTATATTCGATTTTATAACGAACCTGTCACCCTCTCGCCGAACTACCGCGGCAGAGGTTTCGTCGCATGAGCTTTCAAATGCAAGAATGTTCATTTATGCCTCTGTTTTAACGTGAGCTGATACGGCTTGAGTCGCACGTAGATTACGTGTGCCGAACACCGCTTACCCGCACTTAATATTTTGCTCCAAAGTCCGAAGGATGTGATCTTACCATAAGAATTGCATCCTCGGTTGGATTTCTGTAATAATTTTTCCGTGTTCCCATGTCCTTGAAGCCATAGGATTTATATAGGTTTATAGCAGGGGTATTTCCTGCCCTTACCTCGAGAAACAGACACTCCAGTCCCTTTCCCTTTTCGCACTTGACACAATAGTCAAGAAGCCTGTACGCTATACCGCGGCGGCGAAATTTAACCGCAGTTGCTATACGGTATATCTCGCCCTCCGGAGCAATGTTCCTGCCGATTATATACGCCGCAAGCTCACCGTCGCGCACGGCAACGTAGCAAATTCCGCCCTCAGAGCATATTGAGGGGAGTATATCCCTCTCACTCCATGGGTCAGAAAAAAGCTCACTCTCAAGCGCAGCTATGCGCGGGGCATCATCGGTTATGGCTTTTCTGATTTCCATCAGATTGTCCCTGCAAGCTCCTTGAGGAACTCGCGGAATTCCGCACCGGTTTCCTCATGCTCCAGTCCCTTGACAACGTTTGCCTTAAGGAAGCCTACCTTGGAGCCCATATCGTATCTGTCACCCTCAAATTCGAGAGCCATGATTCCCTTTTCTCTTGCCAAAATTCCCATAGCGTCGGTAAGCTGATATTCACCGCCTGCACCCGGAGCAAGATTGTCTATTATATCGAATATTTCCGGAGTAAGAAGAACTCGTCCGAGAATCGAAAGGTTTGAAAATTCCTCACCGGGCTTCGGCTTTTCTATCATATCTGTGCAATGGTAGAGATTGTCCTCACCGTCAATTGCGTCAACCTTCATCGAGCTGTATTTACGCAGCTGCTCGGGCGTCACCGGCTTCACACCTACGACCGCCTTTCCATACTTCTCGTATGCATCTGCAAGCTGACGGCATACAGGTGTCTTTGAAAATACTATATCGTCACCGTAAAGAACCACGAAGGGCTCGTCTCCAACAAAAGAGCGTGCTCTGCCTACCGCATGTCCTAAACCCTTGGTTTCCTTCTGGCGAAGGAAGTATATATTCGCCATATTCGCAATCTCGCGAAGTCTGTTTGCCTCTTTTTCCTTTCCTTTTGACGAAAGAGCGTTATCATATTCAACAGAAAGGTCAAAGAAATCCTCCATTGCCTCCTTATCTCTGTTGGTTATGATAAGGATGTCGGTTATTCCGCTTTTTACAGCTTCTTCAACGAGATAATAAACGGCAGGAAGGTCTACTATAGGAAGCATTTCCTTGCACACGGCGTGCGAAATAGGCAGCATACGGGTTCCAAGACCTGCCGCTGGTATAATGGCTTTTCTGATTTTTTTCATTTCTGATATTCCTTTCAAGTACGTGTGGATACACGGTATTCATGCGGCTTGTATTTTTAAATACTAAAAATGCATTTGCTTGATTATTTCAAGAACGGCTTGTGCCGCCTCATTTGCCGATGCCGCGCAAACGGTGCAGCCTGCGGCTCTTATATGTCCGCCTCCGCCGAAATGAGCGGCAACCCGAGCGACGTCAACCCCTGTGGAGCGGATAGAAATTCTGTAGCTTCCCTCTCCGAAATCCTTTACAACGAAGCATACCCGAACCCCCTCAAGTGAGCGAATGACGTCTATTGCAGTATCAAAATCCGACATCGACGCTCCCATACGGTTGAGGTCATCACGAGTAACCGCCAGATATGCAACTCTTCCATCCTCGTCAGTTATAAGATTTTCAGCAGCGAAGCCTTCCGCGGCAATCTGCTGCCGACTTTTCGTGCTGAAAAGTCTGTGATTTATATCCGAATGGTCTATTCCTACGGCAAGAAGCTCTGCCGCGCGTCGCATCGTATCCGCTGTGGTGGAGGAATATCGAAAACCTCCGGTATCCGAGCTGATACCTGCATAGAGTGCCGTGGCAAGCTCGACTGTCATTTTGATTTTGCCTAAGCTGATGAGTGTCTCACAAACCTCCATAACGACCTCAGCAGCACTTGAAGCTCCGTGTACTATAAAGTTATCTGCAAAAGGTGTACCTATCTCATGGTGGTCAAGCATGAGCTTGAGGCCGGGAAGCTTTCCTTTAAGACTGCCGAGCTGGTCCTCGGACGCCACGTCTGCCGTAACGGCATCTCTTTCGGCTATCTCTTCGTCCGTCGCGCGAGAGCAGCCGTCAAGAATAAACCTAAGCCTTTTAGGAACCTCATCCGCGCATGCATATTTGACCTCTTTCCCAAGCTGCGAGAACACGTTTATAAGCGCGGCACAGCTGCCCACGGTATCTCCGTCAGGTCTCGCGTGCATAATGACAAGAGGCTTTTCGAGCTTCGTAAGCTTACAGGCAAATTCCGAAGCGGTAAGGCTTCTATACTCAGCCATTACTTCCCTTGCCTCCCGAAGCATTTATTTCATCGAGAATACGGGCAATTTTAGCACCGTGCTCTATCGAGCCGTCCTTAACGAAGCTAAGCTCGGGTGTTGTTCTCAGATTGAGCGTTGTTGCCAAGTGATGCCTGAGCATACCAGTGCACTTTTTGAGCCCCTCTGCCGCCTCGGTGCTATCACCTATACAGGAAAAATACACCGTTGCATATTTGAGGTCGGGGGCAACCTCAGCGCGAGTTATGCTTATGAAATTATTGATTACCTTTGGCTCTCTGACCTCACCCAGAGCTATTGCAAGCTCCTCGGCAACAGCGTCGTTTATTCTGCCTCTTCTGTATTTGGACATTTTGAAATTCCTTTCGTTTTCTGTGAGCCGTAAGACTCGTCGGATTGACTTGCTTACGGTTATTTCGGTTATATGAAGACGGTTTTTCCGCTTCCGCGGTTTTCGGTCGCCTTTGCCATTTCTATTGCCCCCTCGCGAGAGGGACTTATGAGCCTCACGCCCTCGAGGCGCGAGGATA
>JAZNDN010000048.1:0-3251 GCA_045588085.1 Eubacteriales bacterium | reverse complement strand
AATGAACTCAACAAAGAATGATCATACCTTTGGGCTTTCGGATCATCGAAATTTCGCATTTCTGCGGGCTTGACACGGGGGTTTTGCGCAAAAATCCCCGTGTCAAGCCGTACTTGACAAAAAGAAAGCAGTTTTTGCTTTACTTTTGAGGTGTCTTGTGATATAATCAAACCGAAACAAAGCTGCAGATTTGTTAAGACAATACCGCACAATTCGTGACGGCACAATTGCACCATCAGAATTGTGCGGTATTGTCATAATTTGAAATTTTGGAGGAAGCAAAATGAGTATCGGTGAAAAGATCGCCTATTATAGAAAGAAGGCGGAAATGTCGCAGGAGGAGCTTGGAAATCAGCTTTTTGTGACGCGCCAGACCGTGAGCCAATGGGAAAACGATCAGACTGTCCCCACCGTTGAAAACTTTATTCGTCTTTGCGAGCTTTTTAAGCTTACGATGAATGATTTTTTCGAGCAAGATGTAGCAGAAGCAAAAAATACCTCTGCAGAGGCAGAGGAACGGTATGTTTTTGAGTATAACGAAAGCGATATTGATAAGGTGTTGCTCAAGCTGTCGATCGGACCTTATTGCAGATCAGTTGTGCATTTGCTTGGGTTCGCAATGCTTTTATGGTATAGCTTTTATCGCAGCTTGCCGGTGACGATAATTTCAGTTTTTTTCTGTTATTTGAGCATACATCTTACTAAATTGATCGGTTCCTTTATCGCTTACGGACGAAGTCGCAGACAACTTAAATCCAGGATGATGGGGCAAAGATATGTTTACGAGGTAGTGAACGGCGGAATCTATTGTTCGGTGTATTCGGCAAGCGGCGAATTGAGGCTGTACGAGAGAATAGATTTGACCGATATCGAAAGAACATGGAATTCGCCGGAGCAATATATTTTTCAGTATAAAAAGCGCAGATACATTATTATCAAGGAACAAGTTCCGTCGGATTCAAAATTAAAGCAATTGTTCGGCTTTTGATTGGAGAAAGCAGGATGAAAGAGCGTTTTTGGCGGTTTTCATTACTGGAATTCGCTGCGGCTGCTTGCGGGTAATTCCACGCCGGCACAGATCCCTCGCCTCGGTAACTGTATACCCACCCAACCCTCCCGCAAGCGGGAGGTCTTTATTATTGATCGCGAACTTTATTATTCCGCTTCCTAAATATAGACAAATAAAAATTTTTATGATATAATTATCAAAAAATACATCTCAAGTCCGAACCGAAATCAAATTATTGCGACTATACAAGCGAACGTTCAAAAGCATTCCGGAAAGCAGGAAAAATTATGACAAACGATGAAGTAATTCAGTATTATGACTATCTGATGCGCCTTGCAACATCAAAATGCGGCTCGCAAACCGATGCGGAGGATCTTGTGGGTGACACTATGCTTGCGGCTTTTGCTTATATGCACAAGGGCGGAACCATAGAGCATCCGAAAACATGGCTCACAAATACTCTTTTTTATAAGCACAACAGTAATCTGCGCAAAAAATATCGCGCGCCCGTTACGGTGTGTCTGGAAGATGCGGCAGATGTTGCGGGTCAAGAAGACGATGACTTTCTTGCCTCCGATGAAGCTTCAAAATTGCGCAAGGAGTTGAATCATCTCGGATTTATTACCCGCGAGGTGCTTGTTCGCTTTTATTTCGGCAATCAAAGCGTTGCGGATATTGCCGAAGGGCTCGGTATTCCCGAAGGTACGGTCAAAAGCCGCCTCTCCGCAGGTCGCAGTCAGATCAAGAAAGGACTTGAAACTATGGAAAACAAAGAAAATTACATTCCCGGAAAATTGGATATTACATTTGGCGGCGCGGAAGGACTGAACGGCGAACCTATGTCGCTTGTTGAGGGCGATCTGATAGTGCAGAATCTTTTGATACTTGCCTACGAAAAGCCCGTCACGATAAGCGAACTTTCAAAAGCGATCGCTATTCCCGCAGCATATATCGAGCCGATCGTCAAAAAGCTTGTCTGCGGTGAATTGATGGTGCAGACCGAAAGCGGCAAGGTATATACCGATTTTATTATCACAAAACCGCAGAATTCTCTCAAAAACTTCAAGCCGCAGCTCGATTTTTCGCATAAGCATTTTGAAAAGATATGGAGCATTCTCGATGAAATGTCGAAAAGAATCTCCGAAATGCCTTTTGTGCAAAATATGTGCTCCGAAGAAAGAACAAAGCTTGACCGTTTTGCGGTTTTGAAGGCTCTTCAGGATTTTCAGCACTACGGTTCGGAAAAAATTGAAGCTCCAAAATTTCCGAGGCGTAAGGACGGCGGCAGATGGATCGCGCAAGGAATAGCTTTCGATGCGGGTTATAATATGAAAGAGTATAACGAAGCGTCCGAATACGCGATTCACGGCGGACTTCGAACAACAAAGGCAGTTTCAAATACTCCCGACGGACAGACAAAGCAGCTTTGGCTTTACGAATTTGACACAACCTTGTGGGACAGCCCGTATCGCTATGCGGGTATCTATGAGCTTTATTTTAAGCATATAATTCCTCTTTTGTGGCATATTTATAACGGCGTACAGTCGGAAAATTCGGAAATACCAAATGAATTGATCGCAAATATTCCTGATTTGGTGCGTCTTGGTATGTTCAAAAAGGTTGAAGAAAAGCTCTGCGTTGCGATTCCCGTTTTGAAAAAGGAAGAATACGACGAGGTTTGTGCGGTTATTAAAGAGGCAACGGCAAAAATCAAATCTGAAATCGGCGATGAGTTCTTCGCGTTTACGGCTTCTATGAAAACACCTGTCCCGAAGCACTTGACTTCCGTGCCCGAGCTTCTCAGATACCACGAGGCAACAAAATATTTTGTGATGTCGATCGTCCGCGAGGCATACCGTGAAGGATTGCATCTGAAAGACGTTGACTGTTGCTGCCCGCCTGTGGTGTTCGTTTATGAATAAGTTGTGCGATAACCGAATACCCACCGTGGCTATCCCGCAAGCGGGAGGACTTTGGTTAGGTAGCAGACTGGACTGTTCAGCTTTTTGACAACAAAACTAAATGTGAAAAAATATCGAAATAACATCAATGTACGAAAATTATATTATAACGAGTCGAGGCGCCGTCCCCTACGGATAAACAGATTTATATTTCGCTGCTATTGCATTTGCGATAAATATATGATATAATGTAACGGTACCGCAAAACTGGCTTTAAGGAGGTATTCGCATGATACATATCGGCTCATTTGAGATCAAAACCGAAATTTTCGTTTTGATCG
>JAZNDN010000047.1:0-10777 GCA_045588085.1 Eubacteriales bacterium | reverse complement strand
TTCGCACCTTACGGCGAATAAATTTCTTGCAGATTTTGTTGTAATGAGCCGCAGTTAAGTACGACTTAACAAGGATTAGTACGACGAAAGATGCTGAAATTTATCGTCGCAAGGCTTATTGGTTCGATTCTCTTACGGCTAACGCACGGTAAAAGTTAAAAGGTGAGATGCAGAGTGATTCTGTACCTCACCTTTTTTGTACGCAAAAATTGGAATGAAGACTGGGAAGCTGCGCTTTTTCGTTTTTTTCGAAGCTTTCGGCCTTTTTGCCGCCGAATAATTTATTTTTGAAAAATTTTTAAAAAGTTAACAAAAACGCGTCCGTATGTGATATAATTAATAATTGTAAAAGTATATGCCGCGATAATTTGCTGCGGCTGAAGGGAGAAGCTCTGATGTTCGGCTACGTAAAACCCTATCATCCGCATCTGCTCGTCAAGGAATACGAGTTTTATAAAGCTACCTATTGCGGTGTTTGCCGTGCAATGAAGAAATACACGGGTATCCTATCAAACGTAATGCATAGCTTTGACAGTGTGTTTCTCGCACTCGTCCGTATGCTTTATATGGATAAAGATGCCGAGCACGGAAAAATCGCGGCAAGGCGCAGACGCTGCATTGCCCATCCGATAAAGTCAAGAATTATGCTTGAGGATAACGAGGCTGTTGAGTTTACAGCCAGAGCCTTTGGTATCCTTACCTACTATAAGCTTGCCGACGACTCAAAGGACGAAAAGCTGCTTCGCAGAATGGCAGTTGGAATGCTCAAGCCCATATATTCGGGAGCCAAGCGTCGAGCAAATCTTGAAGAACTTGCGAAAATCATTCATCAAAAGCTTGAAGAGATAAACGCGCTTGAAGCGGCACGCGAACCCAGCGTTGACGCGCCTGCGGCACTGTTCGGTGAGCTTCTCGGAGCAATATTCTCCTACGGACTGGAGAATGCCGACGCTAAGGTCACATACGCCGTCGGATATCACCTCGGTAAGTTTATCTACGCGGCAGACGCCGCCGAGGACTACGAGCGTGACAGAATCTCGGGCAGCTACAACCCATTCGTCATACTCTACGGCGGTAAGGAGCTCACCGCGGAAAACAGGCAGAGCATAAAATGCGCGCTCATTCTTGAGTGCCGCGCTCTTGAGGGTGCCGTTAATCTTCTTCCATTCGGGGAGCTTAAAACCATTGAAAATATAATAAGCAACGTCATTTACGAGGGACTGGTGCGAAGAATAGAATTTCTTGACACGCCTCCGGCTGACGCTGACGATAATAAAGAAAATACGACTACAACTATTTTGTGAAAGGGAATTTTGAAATGAAGGATCCTTATTCAATTCTCGGTGTCTCGCCGACCGCAACCGACGAGGAGGTAAAGAACGCATACCGCGCGCTTGCCCGCAAATACCACCCGGATAATTACGACGACGATAATCCTCTTAAGGATTTGGCAAACGACAAAATGCAACAGATTAACGCCGCGTACGACGAAATACAGAAAATTCGTTCTCAGGGCGCAGGTCAGTCAAGCTATGGAAACGGCGGTGCGTATGCAGGCGGAACTCAGGGAGCGTCAATTCCTCCCATCTACGGCAAAATCCGTGCGGATATTAATTCGCGCCGCTTTGCCGACGCTGAACGTGAGCTTAATTCCATACCGCCGGAGCAGAGAATTGCCGAGTGGCATTTCCTTATATGCCTTGTGCTTATGCAGAGAAATATGGTAAACGACGCTATGCGCGAGCTTGAAATCGCCTGCTCTATGGACCCCAATAATTTTGAGTACCAGAAGGCAAAGCAGATGTTCAATACCAACGCCGGCAACTACGGAAATAATTATTACGGCTCGGCAAACGGAGCAAGACAGAGCCGCGCGAACGATGCCTGCGACTGCTGTGCAAACCTTATCTGCCTTGACTGCCTTTGCGAGTGCATGGGCGGAGACCTGATTTCCTGCTGCTGACGGTAAGACGATGAGGAAAACCAAAAAGCTGACCCTCGGTGCAATGATGATAGCCCTCGGAGTGCTCTTTATGATGCTGGGCTATTTCGTTGAGGCGCTTGACCTTACCGTTGCGGCTGTTCTTTCTCTTGTTATGGCGTTCGTATTTATCGAAATAGGCTCGCCTTATACTTATGCCGTTTGGCTCGGAACCTCGCTGCTCGGTGCGCTGTTCTTTACGGGAAGCCAGGTATGGCTGACGTATTTTCTGATTTTCGGAATATACCCGGTTTTAAAAGCGTATATAGAACGCCTGCCGCGTCCGGCTTGGATATTCGTAAAGCTCGGATTTTTTAACGTGGCGTTAGTTCTTCTGATGCTTGCAACTCAGTTTATTCTTATGATACCGTTCTTCTCGGAATTTCCGGAGGGAGTGGCACAGTATGAAACGCTTATCAAGGTAGGATTTATCCTGGCGTTTAACCTTGCGTTCGTCCTTTACGATATATTCATGACGGTTATGATAAGAACCTATCTTCAAAAATTCAGACACAGATTCAGAAGCTTTCTGAAATAAAGGTAATAAAGTGATAAAAATAGGATTTGTTTCTCTCGGCTGCTCAAAAAATCTCGTCGATACCGAGGTTATGTTGAGAATACTTCACGAAAGAGGCTATGAGCTGACGCCCGAAGAGGCTGAGGCTGAGGTCATAGTCATAAATACCTGCGGCTTTATCGAAAGCGCAAAGCAGGAGTCAATAGATACCGTAATCGAGCTCGCACGCCTCAAAAGCGAGGGCAAGTGCAAATACCTCATTGCCACAGGCTGCCTCGTGGAGCGCTATCGCGAGGAGGTTATGCGCGAGCTTCCCGAAATAGACGCCATGCTTGGCGTCGGAAGCATTAAAAATATCGCAGATGCCGTTGATGCGCTCTACCGAGGTGAGAAATACGTTTCCTTTGAGGATAAGGAGAAATCCGAGCTTGGAGGTGACAGAATTCTCACTACCGAGGAGCACACGGCATACCTCAAAATTGCAGAGGGCTGCGATAACAGATGCTCCTATTGCGCAATACCCTCAATACGCGGAAAATTCCGTTCAAGAAGCTTTGAGGATATAGTAAGCGAGGCAAAGGACCTTGAGGCACTCGGAGTTAAGGAGATAAGTCTAATAGCTCAGGATACCTCGCGCTACGGTATTGACCTCTACGGCAAGTACAGTCTTGCCGAGCTTGTTCGCAGAATATGTAGGGAAACGAATATCCCCTGGATAAGACTGCTCTATTGCTACCCCGATAAGATAACCGACGAGCTTATAGAAGAGCTGCGCGACAATCCGCGCCTCTTAAAGTACATAGATATTCCGATACAGCATATATCGGATAAGGTGCTCGGCGCAATGAACCGCCACGGCGGTGAGGCTCTTATAAGAGAAACCGTAGCCAAGCTCAGACGCGAGGTTCCGGGTATAGTGTTAAGAACCACCGCTATGGTTGGCTTCCCCGGAGAAGACGAGGAGGATTTCTGCCGCCTTTGCGAGTTCATCAAAGAAGCTGAATTTGAGCATTTCGGTGCCTTCACGTATTCCGCAGAGGAGGGAACCGAGGCGTATTCCATAACCGAGGGGCTCGTTGACGAGCAGACCAAGCAGGATAGATACGATATTTTAATGCAGACTCAGCTCAGCGTCGTTGAGGAGCTGAGCGAGAGGGAAATCGGCACCGAGCTTGAGGTTCTTTGCGACGGATACGATACCGTTGCCGAGATTTATTACGGAAGAAGCTATAAGGACGCTCCCGACGTTGACGGCAGAGTTTATTTCAAATCTCGTCGCAGAGTAAGGGCGGGTGAGTTCGTTAAGGTTAAAATTCTTGAAGCCTGTGACTACGACCTTGTCGGTGAAGCAATCGTCTGATAGCGAAGCTTGATTTTTTGCAAAAATGCCGTATGCGGCATAATCCAAGCGGGACCGGCTCTCGCAGAGGGGACATTTTGATATGAATAAAAGAATAATGAATATACCAAACACTCTATCTCTCATAAGAGTTGCGCTGGTGCCGGCATTCGCGGCAACGCTCATTTTTATGAGGAATATCGAGATATGGGGAATCGTAATTCCCGCGCTGGTATACGCGCTCACAGCTCTTACCGATATGCTTGACGGCAAAATTGCGCGTAAGTACAATCTCGTAACCGATTTCGGAAAGTTTATAGACCCCCTGGCAGATAAATTTATGGTGCTCGGCTCTATGGCAACGATTCTGGTTTGGATGCTTTTAAGAGCTCAGGCAACTCAGGCAATAATCTTTACCTGGCTCGTGCTTCTCATTCTTTTCCGCGAGCTTGCGGTAACCAGTCTTCGCCTCGTCGTCGCAGGCAAGGGTAAAAAGGTTGACCTCGCGGCAAATCTTTTTGGCAAGCTCAAAACCGTATCTCAGATGGTTGGAACGGTCGTTATAATACTTGAGCCACTTGTGTTCCCGTTCTGCGCCGATAACCATATAATTTCTTATGCTATGATGGCAATTATGGCGGTAACCACGGTGGGCTCCGGCTGGAGCTATTTCGTGGGGTATCTTCCATATATGGTAGATGATGACAAGGAGTAAAGGGAATTTACGAAAAAGACATCTTTGATTTTAGCAATGGTAATGTTGCTTGCCTCAATTCTCACGCTTACAGCCTGCATCACCGAGGGAACCTACATAGTAAAATTTGATTCAAACGGCGGTTCTAAGGTAAGAAGCCAGACAGACGGTAGCTGAGGGTTCCTTTGCCGAAAAGCCAAAATTTCACCTTTGCTGATGCAAGGCGGGTGGGTTTTGGCTTTTTGTTTTTGAAAGGCAAAAATTTTCTTTTCTGTGAATAACTTTTGATTCGCTGTCTAAAATAAATTCAGTAATCAAAAGAAAGGAATTTAAAATGGAAAAGAATTTCAAGTTCAGTGACAAATCTAAGGTTTCAAAAATCGTTTATGCAACGGTTATTGCAATTCTTTGCGTCAGCGCTATCGTTATCGGTATAGTAGCGGCAAACAGCCGTCGTCAGAGCGAAGCTCCCACCCCGGACGGCAGTGGAACTGTGGACGGAGAGAATAACGGAAATCAGAATCAGGGCGGTGATAACTCCGACGGCAACGGCAGCCCCGCCCCTGAGGTAAAGCTAAGCTTCATCTCCCCCACGGTAGGAACGGTGCTCAAGCCTCACAGCCTCACAACTCCCGTCTTCTCCAACACGCTTGACGAGTGGAGAATTCACACGGGTATAGACATTTCCACAGATGAGGGAGCCGAGGTATTCGCCTCCGAGGGCGGAACGGTAAGTGCCGTTTATAACGATGCTATGCTCGGCAAAACCGTTGAAATTACCCACAGCGACACTCAAAAAACCAGATACTCCAATCTTGCGGCAGATACAGTCACTCTTGCGGTAGGTGACACGGTTGATAAGGGGCAGGCGATAGGCTGCGTCGGAGAGAGCTCTATTTCGGAGCTTTGCGACGAACCCCACCTACACTTTGAATTTCTGGTGAACGGTGCGCAGGTGAATCCCCTTGACTATATTACCGAGGAAAGCAAGGAAGCATCGCTCGGTATAGTTTCGGGCGGCGAGGCTGCATAACCGAGCTTTGTAAAACGTCAAAAGCGAGAAAAATTCAAGGCACCGAAAAAATTTCTTTGGTGTCTTGAATTTTTTTATAATATATGGTAAAATATTAGCATCGACTATAAGTTTGGCGGCAGTCTGCCTCAAATCAGAAAAGGATAAAATAATGACGAATATTGCAATTCTCGGCTTCGGCGTCGTTGGCGGCGGAGTTGCTGACCTTATTACGAATAATAAAAATGAAATTCTGCGTACCGCAAAGGATGAGATAAATATCAAGTATATCCTTGATTTGCGTGATTTTCCCGCGTCGCCCTTCGCAAAGAGAGTTGTTCACGATTTCGGTATAATAGTAAATGACCCCGAGATTTCGGTCATCATTGAAACAATGGGAGGCTCGCACCCCGCGTATGAATACACAGTTGCCGCTTTGCGCGCAGGTAAGAGCGTTATAACCTCAAATAAGGAGGTCGTCGCAAACTACGGTGACGAGTTTCTCGCCCTTGCCGAAAGGTATGGCGTAAGCTATCGCTTTGAGGCTTCCGTCGGCGGTGGAATTCCGGTGCTATCGCCTATGATTCACAGCATCGGTCAGAATAAAATTTCCGAGGTCAGAGGAATTCTGAACGGAACTACGAATTATATTTTAACTCAGATGTTCACCTTTGGCGAAAGCTTCGAATCAGCACTTGCCGAAGCGCAGGAAAAGGGCTATGCCGAGAGAAATCCCGATGCCGATATCCTCGGAACCGACGCCTGCCGTAAAATAGCTATTCTCACAGCGCTTGCAACCGGTAAGCTTATTTCAACCGATAAAATACACACCGAGGGTATCGTAGGCGTTCGCTCTGAGGACGTCAAGTGTGCGGCATCCCTCGGATGCACGATAAAGCTCATAGGCAGATGCATACTGGACGGTGCGGAGCCTTACGTTATGGTAGCTCCGTTCCTTGTGCCCTGCGAGATGCCCCTGTCAACCGTCAGCAGCGTATACAATGCCGTTGAGGTGATTGCCGAGCCTCTCGGAAACGTTATGTTCTACGGCAGAGGTGCAGGTGCAGGTGCCACCGCATCGGCGGTTGTCGGTGACCTTATGGAAACCGTATGCCTCGGTGCTCATGGCTTGCCCGCATTTGAACGCAGCGAGAAAATTTTGCCTATGGCAAGCTTTGCATGCCGTCATTACGTTGCAATAACGAAGGACGGAGAAGCGGCAGCCCGGTCCGCATTTGGTGACAGGCTCACCCCGCTTGCCACGGCAGACGGTGAATTTGCATTCATCACGGACAAGCTCTCCGAATCCGAGCTTGACGAGCTTACCTCGGGCGTAGAAATTCTTTCTCATATAAGACTGCTTGCCTGACCTTAAAAATATCCGTCGGTATTAACTGCAATCCCTCCGCATATTATTTTGCGGAGGGATTTTTCTATGAGCTTAAATATACTTCTCCCGCCGCTGATAAGTGCGGTCGGGATATATCTTGCGATAAGACTTCGCTTTTTCTTCATTCTGCACCCAAGACTCTGCTTTGACAGCGCACGCCGTGCGGGTGGACGGGATTTCTCAGCTTTGGCTCTGGCATTGGCGGGAACGCTTGGCGTGGGTAACGTCGTAGGCGTCGGCGTAGGTATTCTCATCGGTGGCGCGGGCTCTGTTTTTTGGTTGCTCGTATCAGCCGTTTTTTCCTCCGTCATAAAATATGCCGAGGTTGCCTTGGCGCAGGATTCGGCAAGGGAGGGGGGCGTCGGATTTCCAAGTCTTCTCAGAAAAAGCTTCCGTGGCTGCGGCAGGGTACTGGCGGCGGCCTTCTCGCTGATTTGCCTTCTGCTCTCGCTGATTATGGGAGCTGCGCTTCAATGCTCCTCGGTTGCCGAGTGCGCGCAGGCAATGGGGTATAGCCGTTTGCTTTTGCTCTTCCCGGTATTGATTGCGGTTGCGCTCGCAATAGTCGGTGGAGAAAGAAGAATTGAAAAAATAGTTTCAATTGCTATACCTTTGACAACTATAATTTACATTATTGCGTGTTTTTTCGTCGTAGCGTTGAATATACAAAAGCTTCCTTCGGTGATTTTGCTGATAATTGAATCTGCCTTTTCAACTAAAGCCGCAACCGCCGGCATAGGCGGATACGCGTTGATTCTCGCCTTGCGTGAGGGCTATTCGCGCGGAATGCTCTCAAACGAGGCAGGCGCCGGAACCTCAGCTTTTGCTCATACGCGTACGCCCGATAGAGAACCGTTTGATGCCGGTGTTTTCGGTATCGTCGAGGTGCTTTTCGATACCGTAATACTTTGCACTCTGACCGGCATCACGGTGCTCTTGTACTCTCCCTCTCCTGTGGCATCAGGCGGTGCTGAGCTTATATATTCGGTCTTCGTTGGAGCACTTGGCAAGTGGGCGGGCGGTGCCTTGCTTTTTTGTATTTTCTGCTTTGCCGTATCAACCGTTATATGCTGGTATTATTACGGAACCGTCTGTCTTTCGGAGCTTGGTGCAACGCGCTTTCGCGCAGGATATTTCGTCCTATATCTTGTCTTTTGTGCTGTCGGTGTATTTTATTCGGGACTGGAGCTTATATTCGCAACCGACCTTCTGCTCTTTTTCCTCACGCTCATGGTTCTGGCAACGCTTATGAAGAACCGCGAAAGGATAGCTTTTATAACCGACACCGCCTTGAAATACAATAGGAAAAATGACAAAGGAAAAGACGGGGCAGGGAGCTAACCGATACCTCGTCTTTTGCTTTTAATACCATTTTAAAAGATAAGTGCTTTAGCGACATTCATTTTTGTTGCAGGAAGCCGTGTAATCCCTTTTGCCGAGAACGCAGTCCGCAATAGCAACGCTGATACCGCTTGCATCGAGGTATTCCTCTGCAGAGCGTTTCCGAGAGCACATATCGGCAAATGCCGCTATCTCGTAAATCATATTGTTCTCAACGGCAGAGTAGGGAATTGTCATCGGTTCCTCGCCGCGAAGCCTTAAGACTATTTCTGACGGTGAACTGATTTTGTCAATTGTCAGAGAACCGAGCTCTCCCTCAATTACCGAGGGGGTAACGCTCTGACCGATTTTCGAGTAGCTGACGGTGGCTATCATATCTTCGTATTCAAGAATAACAGAGCCGGCACCCTCAAATCCGTTATGAAGATAAACCGAGCTGCCGTGCGCTCTTTTCGGCTCACCGAACAGTATTACCGCGGTGTGCAAGGGGTATATTCCTATATCCGATATAGCCGAGTTTTTCAGCTCCGGATTGAAGGCGTTGAGCACCGTGCCCGAAAGAAAGCTGTCGTATCTTCTTGAATACTGGCAGAATTCAAGGGAAGCGCGCCTTATTTTTCCAAGGCGTGAAAGCGATGCACGTATAAGCTCAAGTGCCGGGTCAAAGTCCTGCCTCATTGCCTCAAGAAGCGTCACGTCGCAGTGCTTTGCCGTATTGCGCATCGCAAGAAACGCCTCGTGTGAGTGCGCTATCATTTTTTCGCATAGAACGTGCTTTCCCTGCTCCATGGCGGCTATTGCCTGCTCTGCATGCGCGTATATCGGAGAGGCAATATAAACCGCGTCAATTTCGCTGTCGGCAAGCATATCGGCATAAGAGGTGTATACCTTTGCAATTCCGTGCTTGTTTGCAAAATATCTGCCTCGCTCATCGGTTCTTGAATAAACCGCAACTGCGCGGCATTCCGGCACCGAGGCAAGAGCATCAACAAAATTATCACTGATAAAATTAGTTCCGACTATTGAAAAATTCATAATAAAATCCGTCTGTATTTCATAAAATTAAGACATACGTTGAAGCAAATCCGCCATGGCAAGACGGAAAATAGGCAAGCCGTGTATTACCTTAGAAAAATCTCAGAATAAAGAAAATAATGATTCCGGCAATAGCCGCGCCGCCAATAACGTAGGTGAGAACGTCGAGAATTTTTGCTATCTTTTCTTTTTTTGCCAAAGCAGCGCGCTCCTCTTCGGTAAGCTGCGGTTCCTCCTCCGGCAAAGAAGCCTCAACGGATTCAGCCTCAGCACGCATAGCCTCAGCGTCTTCCTCGGAAAAATCGTATGTTCCGAGCCTTATCTTCTCCGCACGCTCCTTAGCCTCTGCAAAAAGCTCACCGAGCGCCTCAAGCGCAAGCTCGTCGTCGCAGCCAAACCGTTCAACTCTGAATGCGAGCTCGTCTGCCGCGGCAGCAATCTCCGAAAAATCACGTGTGCTTACCGCAGTGCCGGCAAGGGATGCGCACCTGCTGCAAAGAAGCCGCTCGTTGCCGTAGCCGCCCATAGTGAGTATATCCGCGTCGGCACCAACCTCGGCACCGCAAATACAGCATTTGCTCATTTCTTGACCTCTCCGTTTCCTCTGAGTGATGCTCTAAAGAATTTCAAATATTCTTCGCGAAGCGCTGCACGTTCGCTCTCTTCCTCGGGTGTTAGCGCTCTTGTCTTTGCAATTCTGCCAAGCTCGTTTATGCGGTCAATCTTTTCCTTATCCATAATAATTCTCCATAGAGTAGTTTTCACTTATATTTTACCTCTAATAGCCGCGAAATGCAATAGCAAATCCGCCAATTAGCATCTAAAGTTAAAAAAAGCACCTCGCATAGCATAAAAATCCTCGCTGACTATTGACAAACCGTGCATTTTTTGTTATAATACACAGGTGCCAAGCCGTAAGTGCAAATCCACCGCAGCGTCTGCGCGATATAATCGCACCGCCTGCCTCAAACCGCGCTCGGCATGTCAAAACTAATAATTCGGGGTGTGGCTCAGCTGGTAGAGCGCTGCGTTCGGGACGCAGAAGTCGCACGTTCAAATCGTGTCACTCCGACCAGTGTGAGTGTCCGTAAGGGCACTCGCATTTTTTCATGTGTCAAGAATATTCCGACCAAAGCAAAAAGTGCTAAAAACCATTGATTTTACTAGGTTTTCGGCTGCTTTTTATACTTTTTGCACAAAAATGGCGTTTTGGGGTGACCACATGTTTGCCCTAATTTCGAACCTTTAGACTGTTGTTTCATCGCAATTTTTCCTCTGTTTCAGAAAATCGCTTATCTTTGTCTTCTGCGACTCAAATTTTTAGGGCTGACGGTTGATTTCGTCAGCCCTCGCTCTTTATATCATCCCAACAAATTGGAATTTGTTTTTCTCCTTACTCTACCCTCATCATTCTGTATCCAACTCCGATGTGCGTTTGGATATACTGAGGTGAGTCGGGTGTTGCTTC
>JAZNDN010000046.1:0-25819 GCA_045588085.1 Eubacteriales bacterium | reverse complement strand
CCTTTTCTTCCACCCATACAAAAACCTCCTGCAGTAGATATCTCTATTCTACTACAAGAGGTCTTTTTATTCAATGTCCGTTTTTATGGGTTCAGTTCAAAACCGCCTCGCTTCATTTTGATTATATTCCGAAAAATTACTTTTTCTCTTCTTCAAGCTGCTTTTCGCAGAACTCCTTGAAATCAGGAGTTACCCATGAGGTATTGTAGCCGGTGAAGCCCTGGTCATGAGGCGTTCTGTAATCGGGGAGGTTATCGCGCGCAGTGAATACCTCTCTGACCGCCTGAAGATACTTGTAGCCGAACTTATGGCTGGGAGCTACAAAATGGCCCTCATCCCATTCGTTCCAGTTATCTATCATCATAATTCTCTTACCCCAAGCACCGTCGGGAAGCTCGTCTGAAACCTTTTTCATTCCTTCAAGAACACGACGGAAGTTCTCGGGCTGCAGATACCAAATCTTTCCGTTCTGGAAGGTATATCCGAGATCCTGCCAGCGCTGAGTATATCTAGGCGTTGCATCGGAGAAGCAGGAAGCTGTGGGAATAAAGTGCATGGGGTCGTTTTCGAGACGCTTTTTATAAAGCTCTACTTGCTGATATACGATATCGTCCTCATCGTCATACTTATCAACGGGTGCTATGTAGCCTGAACTATATCCGAAGCGGAAATCGTATCCGCGAGCGAGAGCGTCCGCATTGTCTGCAGGGTCAAGAGAAGTGTTGCAGGGAGCAAATATCATACCGTCGAAGCCAAACTGCTTGCAGTACTCACGGCACTTATCGAAGGTTCTCCTCTGAACCTCGACAGAGCCGAAGCTCTCCTTTGCAAGTCTTCCGGGGTTGAATACGAATACAACGGGCTTATTATCTATGAGAAGGTAATTGCCGCGCTTGAAATAGTTCTCCATCCAGAAGGGCATAACGTTCTCAAGCATATCAACCTCGTCGGTTGCTCCCCATCTTGGGCATACCTCGAACATGATTGCAAACTTTATGTAGTTCTGGTATCTTGCATTAAAGAGCGCCTCGTGGATACCGTGACCGCAACGGAGATTTTCAACCTTAATAGGCTTGCCCATGTTTTCTATGCGTCTGTACCAGCAATAGATAAAGCAGTTGATACCGTGCTCAACAGCCCACTTGATTTCCCAGTCGCAAACCTCGGGATTTTCCTCGTCGTAATAACCCATAAGAGGCGTTCTGTCGGGGAATACCTCCGCCAAGTCGTTGAATCCCTCATGGATGCCTGCGGCACCCTTCTTCCAGGCTGCATAGTAATGCGCCGCAACTACTCTGTCGCTTGTCGCGGGTTTGGGTTCGGGAACGTAATTTTCAAACTTAATGTTATACATAGTTTTTCCTTTCAGAGAAATATTTGTATTTTTCCATTCAAGCATTTCGGAATTTGCGAAAATTCCATTCTACTTTGATTTTACTATATGTTTCCATTATTATCAATGTAAAAAATAACACTGAATTTGTAAAAAATAAAGATTTTTAGGAATGTTTATCGCTTGGTTGAGATAACCGACGTTCAGTCGCTGAGGCTATCTGCAAAAAATTACCCGAAGGCAACGATGCCGACAGCAATCCCCCTTTTACAAAATACTTTATCGCCCTTGCCGATATTTATAAAAAGGAGCGAGCAATAAGGTTCTTGCCCACTCCTTTTTCAAGATATATTTTCTACCGCAAAGAGCTTAATTAGCAGCCTTTACAATAGCGGTGAACTTGTCGGTCTTAAGCGATGCTCCGCCTATAAGTCCGCCGTCAACGTTAACCTTTGCGAGAAGCTCTGCTGCGTTAGCGTCGTTCATAGAGCCACCGTACTGAACGGTAACGGTTTGGGCAACGTCAGCACCGTACATTTCAGCGATAGCAGCACGAACGAAGCCGTTACCCTCGTCTGCCTGGTCTGCGGTTGCGGTAACGCCGGTTCCGATAGCCCAAACAGGCTCGTATGCAACTACGATATTCTTAAGCTGCTCGCGGCTGATGCCGGTAAGAGCAATCTTAGTCTGATACTTAAGCAGCGCTTCGGTATATCCGAGCTGTCTTTGCTCAAGGGTTTCGCCAACACAAACGATAGCGGTGAGTCCGGCATTAACTGCCGCGAGAGTACGCAGGTTTACGGTCTGGTCGGTTTCACCGAAGTACTGACGGCGCTCGGAATGGCCTACTACGACGTACTTAACGCCTGCCTCAACAAGCATCTGCGCGCTTATCTCGCCGGTATAAGCACCGGACTCCTTGAAATGTACGTTTTCAGCACCGATTTTAATGTTGGTACCCTCTGCTGCTGCAACAGCGGCAGGAATATCAATAGCGGGAACGCAAAGCACGATATCGCACTTGTCAAGTCCCTTTACCATAGGAGCAAGCTCGCTGATGAACTTAGACGTCTGTGCGGGCGTCATATTCATTTTCCAGTTTCCTGCTATAACAGTTTTTCTCATTTTGTTTCTCCGTTTCAGTCTGAAATCCGACACGGTGTGCCGGATTTCAATTTTTGTAATGTCTTTTAAGTTTAGTTTCGTGCAAAAGTGGCGAAGAACGCCTTTGCTTTTCCGAAATCTTTTGGGGGTGAAGAAAATGCTTCGATTTTTCGATGAATTCCGTGCCAAATTCCCGAAGGAATAGTTACCTATTTCGAGGGGATTTGGTGCGAAAGGTGCGGGAAAGTCTGCGTTTTATTTTCGCATTATTTTCGCAGAGCTATCGAGGGGGAAGAAAATGCTTCGATTTTTCGATGAATTCCGTGCCAAATTCCCGAAGGAATAGTTACCTATTTCGAGTGGATTTGGTGCGGAAGTCGCGGAAAAGCGTGCATTTTATTTATCCTCAAGGCAGGAGATGCCGGGCAAATCCTTACCCTCAAGGAACTCAAGAGATGCTCCGCCACCGGTGGAGATGTGAGTTATCTTGGAAGCGTAGCCGAGCTGCTCGCAGGCTGCTGCGGAATCGCCGCCACCGACGATGGTGATAGCCGAGCTTGCGGCAAGAGCTTCTGCTACTGCTATGGTACCCTTTGCAAGAGTGGGGTTCTCGAATACGCCCATGGGACCGTTCCATACAACAGTCTTTGCCGCAAGAACTGCATCTGCATAGAGCTTGGAGGTCTTAGGACCTATATCAAGTCCCTCCATGCCTGCGGGAATAGCGTCGGAATCAACGTATTCTACGTCAATGGGAGCGTCGATGGGGTCGGGGAAGGACTTTGCGATTGCGGTATCTGTGGGAAGAAGAATCTGAACGCCCTTCTCCTCTGCCTTCTTCATCATATCGCGGCAGTAGTCAAGCTTGCTGTCATCAAGAAGGGAGTTACCAACGCCGTAGCCCTTTGCAGCGAGGAAGGTAAATGCCATACCGCCGCCGATGATAAGGGTATCAACCTTGGAAAGAAGGTTATCAATAACGTTGAGCTTATCTGCAACCTTAGCACCGCCAAGGATTGCAACGAAGGGTCTTTCGGGGTTGGAAAGAGCCTTGCCCATTACGGAAATTTCTTTCTGAATGAGGTATCCGCAAACTGCGGGAACGTAATCTGCTACGCCTGCTGTGGAAGCGTGAGCTCTGTGTGCCGAGCCAAAAGCGTCGTTAACGAAAATATCAACACCGTCTGCAAGCTCCTTAGCCATAGAAGCGTCGTTCTTGGTTTCGCGAGCGTCAAATCTCGTGTTCTCAAGAAGAACTGCGCGGCCTGCCTCAAGAGCGGCAATCTTTGCCTTTGCATCTGCGCCTACTACGTCGTCTGCGAAGGTTACAAGCTCTGCACCGAGAAGCTCGTTAAGACGTACTGCAACGGGAGCGAGAGTGAATTTCTTCTTATCGTTCTTAGGAGCCTTTGCAAGATACTCTGCCTTTGCTGCTGCCTGCTCTTCAGCGGGAAGAGCCTCAACAGCCTTCTTCTCTTTCTTGGTAAGACCGAAGCCCTCGGTAAGAATTGCATGGGGCTTACCCATGTGAGAGCAAAGGATAACCTTTGCGCCGCCATCAAGGAGATACTTGATAGTGGGAAGAGCGCCTACTATTCTCTTATCGGAGGTGATTTTGCCGTCCTTCATAGGAACGTTGAAGTCGCAACGAACGAGAACCGTTTTGCCTGCAACGCTGACGTCTTCGATTGTCTTTTTGTTGTATGCTGCCATTTTACATTTCTCCTTACGGTAAAATTATTTTTTCATACGGATATATATTAACATAATTTATGTAATTAGTCAATAGAAATTCGTTAAAAAATAGTCACAGTTACGTCAATCAGCAATCGCTCTGTTTCAAAATGCGGTATTTTTTATCTGCGGTTGACAAACGTAGGTGAGCGTGTTAAAATAGAGTAACAGAAAAGGAGGCTTTGGGTATGAGCCTTAGCGGAATGGAAAAGGCGGAATTTTGCGCCTACTTAAAAGAAACCTACGAAAAGAACGGACTTGCACCTTTGCTTTGCGGTGATGCGGCGGAAAAATTTTACCGTTTGACAGAGCTTATGCTTACCGAGAACGAAAAATACAATCTCACCGCGATAAAAGAGCCGAAAAAGATAATACTTAACCACTATGCAGATTGCGCCGCTCTTGCCGCAAGACTTAAGGAGGGCGAAACCGTATGCGACGTTGGCTGCGGTGCGGGGTTCCCTACTCTTCCTATTGCGATTTTACGTCCCGATATAAAAATCGTTGGCATAGATGCGACCGCCAAGCGCACCTCTTACGTCAAAATGGCGGCTGACGTGCTTGGATTGGATAACGTTTCGGTGCTTACCGGACGCGCCGAGGAGATAGGGCAAGACGCAAAATACCGAGAGAAATTTGACACGGTTACCGCCAGAGCGGTTGCAAATATGAGGGTTCTGTGCGAGCTGTGTCTGCCTCTTTGCCGCGTGGGTGGCAAATTCATCGCTATGAAGGGCAGAGGCGCCGAGGAGGAGCTTGCCGATGCCAAGGGGGCAATTTCAAAGCTTTCGGGAAAGCTCGTTTCGGTTGAAAAAGTAACACTTGAGTCAGATGTCGAACAGCTCAGTCATCCTTTGATAATCATCGAAAAGTCAGCACGGTGCCCCGGCTCTTTCCCAAGAGCATACGCAAAAATACTGAAAAAGCCGCTTTGATAAAGCGCTGCTTTGAACAAGCACGTTTTACGAACCGATTAAAAGAGCCGAATGCAAGCAATATGCACTCGGCTCTTTCTATTTACATAACTTAATGCAAAAACTTAATCTTCGCAAACGGCGGATATATATTTTTCAAGGTTTTTCTTGGCAATTTTTATACCCTCGATACAGTCGTATGCGCCCTCGTACTCAATAGTAACGTAGCCGTTATAGCCTGCGTTTTTCAGAATTCTGAGGCAGTGCTCAACGGGAACGTCGCCCTCGCCTACAGCAACACCGATAAGATAGTTAGCTCCGCGGGTGCAGAACGCGCTAATGCTGGTAATAGGCTTATTTCTTACTATCATATCCTTGGCGTGAACGTGGAATGCGTACGGAGCAACCCTTGAAACAGCAATAATAGGATTTTCGTCTGCGCAGAGGAAGTTACCCATATCGACGAGTGCACCGAAGTTCTCGTGATTAACTGCGTTGATAAGACGCTCGACTCTGTCGCTGTCCTGAGCGATAAGGCCGTGGTTCTCCGTGCAAGTGCGAATGCCCTTGGTTGCCGCGTATTCAGTAATTTCGCGAGTAGCTCTTGCAATCATAGGAAGCATAAGGTCGAAGCTCTTGCCTGCGGCGGTCCGACCAAACCTGAAGGTAGAGTCGTGACGCATAGTGGGAGAACCGAGTGCTTCGGCAATATCTACCTGATGCTTAACTCTTTCGATTTCTGCACGAAGAGCCTCTTCGGTTTCCTGATAAAGTTGCGCGCCTATTGCATAAGCTACAATTTTAATACCGTATTTATCAGCCTCAGCCTTTATTTTCTTTGCGTTCTCAATACGCTCCTCGCAGCTTGCGCCTTCGATATTGATAAATTCCATAGCCTCAAAGCCAAGCTCGTGAGCTGCCTTGACGGTATCGAAATGAGTCATTTTGCCGGCCTTTACATACTGCCAGAATGAATAAGAGGTTATTGAAGGAATCATTTTCCGTTACCTTTCTTTTTAAATTTCAATTACACTTTGATTAAAGGAGAACCTCGTGGCC
Source organism: Eubacteriales bacterium (assembly GCA_045588085.1). Lineage (GTDB taxonomy): Bacteria > Bacillota > Clostridia > Oscillospirales > CAG-272 > UBA1740. Next base: position 19,675 of record JAZNDN010000046.1, on the reverse strand, counting down.
GGTTCTTGCGCTCTCGTAAATAGCGTCAAGTATCTTCATAACCTCAAGTCCGTCCTCAGCCTTTGCGATAAGCTCGTCATCGCCGTTGATGCAGTCTATAAAATGCTTCATCTCAGCGTCAAAGATATTGTCTATGCCGCCCTTGAGATTTTTGACGTTAACGTCGAAGTCGGTAAGGTAACCGTTATACTCACCCCAGATTTTAAGAGCATCGTCCTTAGTGAGATCCATTCCGCCCTTGGTTCCGTAGATTTCTCTTACCGTTCTGGACGGTCCTTGAAGCGTATAAGAGCATTCAAGCTGGATTGCCATACCGTTGTCAAATCTGATAAGGGCAGAGCCGTAGTCCTCGACGGTATTGGGGTCTTCGGGACTTGCGTTCTTGGGGGTCCAGCCTACACTTGTCTTAACGTAGTCGCGTCTTCCGATATTATCGTAGGTTACCGCATAAACGCTAACCGGTTTGGGCGAGCCTGCGAGATAACGGGTGAGGTCAAGCACGTGAACACCGAGGTCGATAACCGGTCCACCGCCGGACTTTTCGATATCCGAGAACCAGCCTCCAGGGCTTCCGTGACGGCGTACGTACTGAGCACGGCAGTAATAAACGTCACCGATATAACCCTGATTTATGAAATCGAGAGCAACCTTTGCGGCGTTGGAGAATCTGCATACGAAGCCTATCATAAGGAGCTTGCCGCTCTCATCTCTTGCCTTAATCATTTCCTCGGCTTCCTTTGCATTATAAGCCATGGGTTTCTCGCAAAGAACGTGCTTACCTGCCTTAAGAGCCTTTATTGTGCACTCAGCGTGAGCGCAATTCCATACGCAGACGTCGCAGCCGTCAAGCTCGGGGTGAGCCGCGAGCATAGCATCTGCCGAGGGGTATCTGTTCTTTATACCGTATTTATCTGCGGTTTCGTTAAGTCTTGACTCGTTGATATCGCAGATTGCAACGATTTCGCAAGCATCTCCGAGGTTCTTGTAGCTATCAAGGTGGGCATTCGCAATATTGCCTGCACCTATCATACCAATCTTTACAGTTTTCATTTTCGTTCTCCTTGTTATGTGATTATTCAATTTTTAGAAATGATGTCGTTAAGGAAATTGTACGCGGTTTTTATATCCGCCTCGGGATTATCGCCAACCTCGCGCTCGATAGTGAGGAAGCCGCGGTATCCGATATCCTCAAGCGCCTTAAGATAGCTTGGGAAATCTACGTGACCGGTTCCGAGAGGAACCTCCTCAAAGAATCTCTGTGCTGCAACCTCCGGGGGAATGGGGTGCACAATTCTATACACGTACTCGGGGTTACACTCTATCAGACGTACACCGTCCTTGGCGTGAGTATGGACTATGTAATCCTTGAGGTTATGAACTGCAACGACAGGATCATCGCCCGTTACCATACGCAGATTTGCCGGGTCAAGATTTACCGCAACACCGGTAGAGCCGAGGCTATCAAGGAATTCCTTGAGCACAGCGGAGGTTTCCGGTCCGGTTTCTATGGCAAAATGAGCACCTACGCTGTCAGCGTAATTTGCAAGCTCGAAGCAAGCCTCTTGCATAATCTTATATCTTTCGTGATTCTTGTCCGAGGGGACGACACCGATATGGGTGGTTACGATATTAGTTTCAAGCTCAAGCGCCAAATCAACTATTCTTTTGGATTTTTCGATAAGCTTGGGGTTTAACTCTTTATTGCCGAATCCATGACCGAGGTCACCGCACAAAGCCGAGAAGCAAAGTCCGTTTGCCTTTACCTCACAGAGCAAAGAGCGTCTTTGCGCAGCGTTAAGATTTTCGGGAGAGTTTTCGCCTTCGGTAGCATACATCTGGATTCCTGACGCACCGATTTCGGCAGCTTTTTTAATGGCATCGCTTCTGCCGAGTCTGAAAGACTCAAGAATAACGCCTATCGGGAAATTGTACATTGATTTTCTCCTTTTCGGAAATTTTATGAAAAGCTGTTGCTTTTTCTTCATTTTAATTGTATAATACGGGTAGCGGTTTTACAATACAGTTTATTGCCTGCTTTTAACACAATATTGCTTTGTTATAAATAATTATTTGCCGTTATAGTATAATTGCTACAAATATTGTGCGGAGCTTATTAATTCTTAAGTCTATACGTTACATGAGGAGAAGCTATGCAAAGATTTTCATATGAGCTTATAGAGGATTCCTCGAAGCTACACCCAACCCTCCCCCTTGTTTTTCACACTGATACTATCAAGGGCAGAGGTCAATCCAACACCTTTATAAATTTCAACTGGCACGAGAACATTGAAATTCTGACGGTTCTCACCGGGCGCGGAACGCTGCACTGCGACACCGAGAATTACGACATGGAGCCCGGAGACGTTATGATTATTAATTCCTCTCTTTTACACAGTACCTCCACCTCCGAGCAGCTGGTTTACCACTGTATGATAATAGACAGCGCCTTTTGCAAGAACGTAGGTGTTGATACAGCGAAGCTTCAATTCAAAACCAGAATTCAGGACCCGGAGCTGCACGCTCAGCTTATTTCGGCGGCGGAGCTTTTGAAGGACTCACACGAGTCCGGCTCAAATTCGCGCTATGCAAGAGCTATGGCGCGCTTGCTTGACGCTCTGGCAATTATTGCCGAGAAATATCCTCTGCCCGAAACCGAGCATAAGCGAGGCTCTCTTGAAGGTGACGCGAGAATAAAGCGCACGATAGACTACATAAGTAATAACGTTACAGGTCCTTTGACTCTTGACGCACTTGCCGCGGAAATAGGCATCAGCAAGTTTCACCTATCGCGCGAGTTCAAGAGAATGACAGGACTTACAATATTTGATTTCATAATTCTTTTGCGCCTGAAGCTTGCAAGGAGGCTGATGCGCGAGGGGCTTTCGGTTTCCGAGAGCGCACTTTCTGCCGGATTTGAAAATCTTTCGTATTTCTCCCGCAAATTCCGGGAGGTCAACGGACAGCTTCCGTCGGAATACGCTGCAAAATACAGCTCGAAAAACGCAAAAAGCCGGAAGAATTAGTAGCCGCGTTAAGATTTCGCAATTTCTGCATTTTGACATATTTAGGTAAAATTCTCGCCCTGCACGTTTTACAATAAAGGAAACGGTGCGGGGCTTGTCTGTTTTTGCTGCTCGCCCTGCGCTTTAGGATTTCGGGGGTAGCGTATGAATATGTTTGACGAGGCAAGAAGCCTTCTTGGTATGATGAATATGAGGGGAATGAAGCAATCTGAGCTTGCCAAGGTTCTGGGTGTCAGCCAGCCGTACGTGGCAAATAAGCTGCGTTTGCTTGCGTTTTCGGACGGTATGCAAAGAGAAATTACAGAATCCGGACTTTCGGAGCGCCATGCAAGGTGCCTTCTCAGGCTTCCCAATGAGCTTCGGTCGTTGGGGCTTGAAAAAATTAAAGCAGGAAAAATGACGGTTGCTCAAAGTGAAATTATGGTTGACTGTATGCTTGAAGAAAATGCGGCGAGAGCTGTTCCTCGCGGTATAAATACGGCTGAACGCATCGGAAGATTTGAGAAGCTTCTTGAGGAATCACTGGCAAATCTGCGGCTTTTCGGTATCGGTGCCACATCAAAGCTTGAAAAATTTGCAGACAAGTTCTACATAACGGTTTGCATAGGCTGATGCTCTGCCTTACAGGCAGCAAAATTCAAAATCGCTTACTGCTCAATTAAATAAAAGTGCCGGGTAAATCTCCACTGAGGAAACGTTTTACCCGACACTTTTTTATTTTGAAATTTTACTGATAAAAATACAATAGCAGACTAGTTCTCTTTAACAAATTCGTAGATACAGCCCAAATTATCGCGGCAGCCTATGGCGAGGCGTTTTCCGTCCTTGGAAAATGCTACGGCACAAGGCTCGAAGCTTGCCGAGTTCGTCCCGTCACATTTAAGTCCGCCTGCTACGGAATAGTACATATATCCGCCGAGGTTAAGACCTTCGTCTATATCATACGTGAAGGTTAAGCCTATTCCGGATGGGTCTCCGCCTACACCGACTGCAAATCTTCCGTCAGGCGTTACAGCCATGGCGTGTATGCCTCCGTCGAAGCTTACCATACCCAAAGAGAATACCTTTCCGTTTCTGATAAGTGCGACACCGCCGTCACGTGTGCCGACGAGAGTTGAGCCATCTGCAAGGCTGACATACGCCGATGCTTTTGCCAGGAACTGCCTGCCCGGGTGCGCGGGGAAGGTATAATCCGCAAATTTCTCTTCTATTGCTTCGTAGGATTCCCTCTCAAAAGTTTTTTCGTCTGATCCGGAGATGATTTTTCCGCCTTTTACGGTTATCTCCTTGCCGGAACGAAGCTGAGCTTTAATGCTTCCGTAAGAGTCGTATTCAAGCGCTTCAATCTGCGAGCCCTCAACTCCAAGGCTGTGCCATACGCGAGTGGCGTACACGGTATCACCCCAACGGAAGATATGGTGATTGCTCTTCTTATATTCCGCATCAACCTTGGCGCTTCTGTCGTCTGCGCTTTCAAGGTTTTCGGGTGTAAGTGGAATATCTCCCTTGTAGAGCTCGGTAAATCTTGGAACGGTGTTGACATGATAACACTGCGGGTCTTGAGAAATGACACGCTCCTTACCGTATTCTTTTCTGATGGTTTCAAGGTCGATTTGAACGACACCGGGAGAATAGGGTCCGTTTGCATCGGGTAGGTAGAGCTTGTCATCGCGTAGGGTAATGCTCTCAATACAGAACACGGTATGCCCGACAGTACCTATTGCACCGTGGTCGCGAGGTATGGGATTTTTCTCGTTTAGGTCTACTGAGCAGAGTCTGAGGCCCATATGGCTAACGCCTGTGGTTATTGCGTACCAAAGCACACCTTCCGTGTCAATCTGCATTCCGAATACCGAGCAGCCCTTGTATTCGATTTCACTCATTTCACGAGGTCTTGCCGAAAAGGCTTCGCAAAGCGTGCCGGTTTTGGTATCGTAGACGTGCACCTTGGTATGCGGATGCACGTTCATGTATATCTTTCCGTCCTCGCCGTTCACACAGTATGCGAGGACGTTTCTGCCTTGCGGAACTATCGTTTCGTCAAGAGGAAAATCTATTCCCGTGTACACGGGGTAACCTATTTCGCTATCGTAGCACCAGAGGCTTCCGCTTCTTGAGGAAAGATAAACCTTACCGTCGGGACCCTCGTGCAAAAGGTAACAGCCGAACTCTGTTATCTGACCGAAGTCGGTTACGTTTCTGGTTTTTAGGTCCAGCTTATACATATGGCCGCGGAAATAGGTTATGAAAAGAAGCGCATCCTCTTTTTCATAGTATAAAGCGCCGTATATGCTCTCGCGGGGTACGGGGATGCCAAGGTCCTCAAGCTCGTTGGTTTCGGGGTCGTATATGAGAACGTTTGAGCCCATGAAGCCCTCCCACATATGTCCGTAATACGGCTCCGGCATCCAGCACTTGTGCGTGGGAGCACTTGCTGTGGTATGAGTGGTCATAATGATTTTTCCGTTGGGCATGGTATGCATACCGGTATGAAGCTTACTTGGACGGATAGCTCTCGGATATACGATTATTTTATCGTCCAGCTTAAACTTGAGCTCAAGAACGTTGCTTTCGGGGTGGTACTCGTAAAGCCTTACGTATTCGGGGAATGCTCCCTCTGCACAGCAGGCAAGGAAGTGGCGTCCTGCGGGAGTTACGTGGTAATCCCAGCAAGCGTTATATCCGGGAGAATCGGTGACGTAGCACTGCTTGATAGCGTTCTGAGGTATAAGCTCAAGGAGGTCTTCGGGTTTATAAATTCTCATAGATTTAAACCTTTCATATCGTTTATTGCACAGGATTTTCACCAACGGAGAGGTCGGCAATACACCTTATGCATAGCATACAATTAATGGTGCTGCGTGTAAATGGTTTTTTTCGGCTTGAATATGGAAAAAAGGAATATTATAATAAAATTACGTAGGGCACAGCAGCAGACAGTACGTTATTTTTGCGTCCGTGACTGCTTGCGCTGTGCCCTTGTATACATAATTTTATTCGAGAATAACCTTTACAATACCAAGCTCGCTGTTACCAAGATACTTGATTATTGCCACGAGAAGTTCCATCTCCTCCTCGGGATATCTTACAAAGTTGAGTAAGACTACGTTTTCCTCGGGAACCGATGCCTTAACCTTCATATATACACCGGATTTTCCGTTCTTTTCTATAGCCTCTGCCATGAGTCTGTGTATAGTAGCCGTTACGTTGGGGTCAACCTTGTGGCAGAACTGAAGTCTGGCAAGCTTTTGAGTATAGGTATAGCTTGCCTTAAGAGTAGGCTCTGCCGTCACAGGTTCCTCTTCGGATTTCGGTGCGAATGACTGAGCTACATTCTCGGTGGGCTTCGCAAAAGGCGCATCGGTAACCTGTTCGGCAACCGCAGGTTCGCAATCTGCGATGCAATCTTTTTCCGCAGAAACTGACACGGAGCTGGGTATCGGAGCAAGGCACGGCTCTTCGACGGATACATTCGCGCTTGAAATTTCCTTTACACCGGACATAAGATTCGCTCTTTGCTTAGCCTCCGTTTCCATGCGGAGTCTGAGCTCTCTTGCACGTTGCTCTGCGTCCTCGCGGACAGCCGTCGGCATTGTTGACTCTATTCTGGCTATTTCTGCCGCACGCTCAAGCTCAAGGCGAGCCTCCTCTTCGGCGCGGAGTCTGGCTTGCTCTGCCTCTGCTTTTTCGGCGGCAGCTCTTGCGGTTGCTGCCTCGGCTTCCTTAAGAAGACGCTCGTTTTCTTCTCTTGCGGCTCTTGCCGCCTCTGCAAAGAGAAGCTTCTCTCTGGCTCTTTCCTTTTCCTCAAGCTCCAGCTGACGACGAAGCTCTGCCTCGCGTTCAAGTCTGAGAGATATTTCGGCTCTTGCGCTTTCCGCAAGACGTTCATTTTCGAGGCGCAATGTCTCTTTTTCCCTTTCAAGCTCTTCTATGCGAGCCTGATAAGCAAGTCGCTCGTTATCAGACAATGAGCTGCTCGAGACCTCGGTATCCGCAGAGGATACTTCATCGTCCTCGTATATATTGGAATATTTAACAAACGGTGCAGACATTGGAAGCGGCTCCATTTCGGGTTGGCTCTGCTCCGATTCCTCGGGTTCGGGGAGAATTTCGGGCTCTTCCTCTGCTTCGGGCTCAAGGGTTATCTCAACCTCAAATTCCTCTTCAGTCTCGGTCTGCTCCGATTCCTCGGCTTCGGGGAGAATTTCGGACTCTTCCTCTGCTTCGGACTCAAGGGTTATTTCTACCTCGGAATCCTCTTCACCGTTTGCAAGGCTTTCCCCGTCAAGAGTTATGCCGAGATTTGAGAAGAATCTCTCGTTATCCTCCGCTTTTGCGGAAGCTTCGGCTTCTTGCTGTGCAAAAAGCGCGGCGAAGGGATTTTCGGGATTTATTTCAATGGGTGCAGGCTTGGGAGGCATCTCTTGGCTGAGAACCGATACCTCTGAAATTTGCGACACGCCTGCCGCCTCTCTTGCGATTCTCATTGCCGCATCAAACTCGGCATCCGAATCGGAAAAGACCGCCGATGCGGTATTATGTGCGGAAGGAGCTTCGGCGACTATCCCGATTTTTTCAAGTATTTCAGAAAGTCCTCCGTTCTCGATTGATGCGTCGTTCTTTTGCTCGGAAGCGGTTTTAGTAAGCTCACCGCGCTTAACCGCGCGCTTTATAAGATCGCGCCATTCGGTTATGTTTTTTCTGCCCATTGCAATTCTGTATTTATCGGAATTGCCGTAAACGAGGAAACGGTATTCCTTCTCACGCACCTTGTGGGAAACGTCCTCACCAAGCTCAAAAACAACCGTACCGCTTGCGGGATTATCATTAACGCTGTATGCCGAAACGGAATCGGTCCTTCTCCATTTTACCCAGAAGTCTCTGGGAGAGCAGCCCTTGGCAGATATGAGAAGGCGGCGGTAGGTAACGCTTTCGGAGGTATGCTCCATATAGGTTTCGGGAGCAAAAACAAGGCTGAATTCTATACTGCTTTCAGCAAGGCCGCTTACGCCTGTTTCACGGCGTATCGCATACGTAAGCTGACGAGCCATCTCGTCGACGAAGGTCTGAGAAAATTTACCCGAAAGGAAGGTGGGATTAGGCGCACCGGTATGTATGTTAAGCTTAACACAGCCTCCCTCGAAATATCTTCCTCGTCCTTCAAGAGCGCTGACAAATTCCTCGGGAACCTCGTCTGCCATTATAAAATTAAGCTCTTCTCCGGTGAATGAATACGGTACGCCGTCTCTGAAGCTCTGAGAATCGGATATATCCCATTTTACCCAAACCGTATCGTAGCCATCCGGGAGAATAACCGTCATAGGATAGAACCAGAAGCCGCTGTGCGAGAAATTATCTTTGATATAGTCCTCGTACATCTGGAGTCCTAGCATACGGACGCCATAGCGCGAGGAAAGCGCGGGAACCAGCTTGTCCGTCACCGCTCTGACAAACGACTCGCTTGCCGTATCCTTTATAATTTTGTTATGCCCAAGGTCAATAATCATCTGAGGCTACCTCCCAAAACAACGGATTTCACTCCGCGAAAGCAATAGTTATATTTCCACGAGTATATTTTAGCACACGCGTGCGCAAAATGCAAGACTTATTTTGAAAGTTTCCGCATGCCAAAACCGCTGTATAACGTCGAAAAAAGACAGTACGTATGATTTGCGGGGTGTATGTTACACAACCGCTTTGCGCTGATGCATAACTCGAAAAAAACCGCCGCAGACGAAAACCTCTGCGGCGGTTTGGTATATACATACTGATTATTATTTCTGAACGAGGTGGATTGCAAATCCGCAAATCTCATCCTTGAAATAGACGAACTTAGGCTTTCCGGTTTTATCGTCGTAGGTTACGGTGGATTCATCAAATTCAAATCCCTGTCTCTTGAAATAAGCCATTGCTCTACCAACAAAATTGGTTCTGATAGCAATATGTCCACACTTTCCGGGTCCCTTGGAATTCATAAACTCGAATGCCTCACCTGCAAAGATGGACTTGCTGGTTTCGCGCAGGGGAAGACCGAACATAAGGCGGAACAGCTCTGCTCCGCGACGGCATTCGTCGGCATTTTCGTTGTTTATTCCCATATGTACGAACTCAAGGCCGAGCATAGTTTTTACTGCATTTCTGGTGAGGTCGGTTATCTCGTCCCACTTCTTCTCCTTAACGAGCTCATCCTTTACCATGAACGAGCCGCCGCATGCAACTATCTTACCAAACTTGAGATAATCAAGAAGATTATCTGCACTGATTCCGCCGGTGGGCATAAAGGTAAGCTGACCGTAGGGAGCTGCCATAGCCTTAAGCATTTTAAGACCGCCTGCTGCTTCCGCGGGGAAGAATTTTACGGTGGAGAGTCCAAGCTCAAGCGCTGCCTCGATATCAGAGGGGTTGGAGCAGCCGGGAAGCATGGTAATTCCCTTGCTGAGCGCGTACGCGGTTACCTTGGGGTTAAGTCCGGGAGATACGAGGAATTTGGAGCCTGCCGCAATTGCCGCATCTACCTGCTCGCAGGTAAGAACGGTTCCTGCACCGACGAGCATTTCGGGATATGCCTCGGTTATATTCTTTATTGCCTCTGCAGCGCAAGCGGTTCTGAATGTGATTTCTGCCGCGGGCAGACCTCCGTCAATAAGCGCCTTTGCAAGCGGTACGGCATCATCGGGATTTTCAATCTTGATAACGGGAATAAGTCCTATCGAATAAAGCTCGGACATCATTTCGTTTTTCATTTTTCGTCTCCTTAACAGTTGTGTATTTTTCAGCCACAGAGCAGATTTAAATTCTGCTCTTTTACGAAAATATTGTACCATACTTTTTACTATAACAAAATTGCAAATCTTGCCCTTGAATCTTGCAAAAATTGCTAAGGTGTGTTTTTTAAGGCGATTAGATGCGCGCGAGCGCACAGACGAGATTTATTGAGGGGTTCGCTGAGCAAGAGCGGGGGTTGACAAGGGCGTGTGCGCGGGTGTATAATGAAAGCGTATTTTAATAAATTAGAATGAGGTCGCAGATGCTGAAGATAGTACTCTTAACCGACGATTCATATCTTTACAAAAAAGCTGAGCATTTGCTTGCAGACAAGGCACGGCTCTTCTCTGACATATCCGATGCCGACGTTACCGCGAGGGATATAACCGCTGGCACGGGCCGCTATCTTGAGGTTGTTTCGGCAGGCGGTACGGCAAGGCTTGCGCTCCCTGCGACACTCAAGGAGCTTACCGAAGCGCTGACCGGCGGTACGAGTCGCAGGCTCACTGTTTTGCCTGAGGAGCGCGTTTGCTTTCTGGACAGTGAAAAAATCAGGCTGACAGACACAGAAGCAGAGCTTCTCGATATGCTTTACCGCGCGGACGGATTCGTTAGCCGAGAAGAGATTTCTCGACATATTTTCCCCGATGCAAAGGGCACGGGTGCAATAAACGTATACATACATTATCTGCGCGAGAAGCTTGAGCGCCGCGGAGAGCGGGTTGTTATTTCCTCAAGGAACGAGGGATATAAGATAGACGATAAATTCAGGAGGGGTGAGAAATGCTGAGGCTCATTGAAGGTGGTCTTTTTGACCGCGGCCACGGTCTTGTGGCGGATTTGATATCAGCCTGCTGTGAAAGCGGTTGCCCTTGCTATCTTATAGTCCCGGAGCAGCAGACGGTTATTGCCGAGCGAGAATTTGTTGACACGCTTCCCTCCTCTTCGGCGCTTTTATTCGAGGCTACTAATTTCACAAGACTTGCGGATTCGGTATTTCGCAGAGTGGGAGGACTTGCAGGCTCTGCCTGCGATGCGGCACACAGAGCCATTATCATGTGGCGAACGCTTTGCGAGCTTTCGCCTTACCTTGAGCTTACCTCCGGCACGCAAATAAATCCGGGACTGGTTTCGAAATGCCTCAGCGCTATCAAGGAGCTTTCGGCACTGGGAATATCGCCCGAAGAGCTGATGCACGCCGCCGACGGTCTGGGCAAATCCGGTGCACGTCTTGCAGGCAAGCTTCGTGACCTTTCCAAAATAGCAACGCTTTACAAGAAGATACTTACCGACAGCTTCGCCGACAGCGACGACCGTCTGCTTTTACTTGCAGACAAGCTCAGAGAATCACCGGACGACGCCCTTGGCGGAGCGAAAATATTCATTGACGGCTTTACCTCGTTTACCGAGCCGCAGTACAAGGTTATAGCAGCTCTGATTGCCGGCTGCGACGTAACGGTTAATCTGATTCTTCCAAAGCATCACGAGCATCTTTTCGAATATACGGAAATCGGTGCCGCGCACAAAAGACTAACCAAAATCGCCTCTGCCGAGGGTGTGGACGTTACGCTTTCGAGGCAGAACATTGAAGATGCAAAACCGTCGCTTATTCGCCAAATTTGCGACAACGTATGGCGAACCAATCCGAGTTTTGACAAGAACTGTTTACAAAACGATGATGATTTTCGAATTTTTGAGGCGGATACACCTTACGATGAATGCGATTTCGTTGCCTCTGACATAAAGCGTCGAGTGATGGGCGGCTGCCGATATTCCGACTTTGCGGTAATATGCCGCAGGATTGAGAGCTATTCGGGAATCATTGACGACGCTTTCTCAAAGGCCGGCATACCGATATTCCTTTCTCTGAGGCAGGACGTGAGCTCATACGAGCTTATAAAGCTTATCTATACTGCCTTTTCTGCGGTTACCGGCGGATACCGCAGAGGTGACGTTATTGCTTACTCAAAGTGCCAGCTTTCAGGGCTTGAAAGAGAGCTTTCCGACGAGCTTGAGCTTTATTGCCAGACATGGCAGATAAACGGATGCCGTTTCACCGATGGTGTAATCTGGAATATGAACCCTGCGGGATATACGGAGCGACGCCCTGCCGGTACAGACGAAAAGCTTTTACGGCTTGACGAGGCAAGACGCAAAATCATTGAGCCGCTCACGGCATTTGAGGCTGCACTTTCGGGGCAGACCGCACTGTCGCACGCTACGGCAGTTTACGGTTTTATGAGCCAGCTGCAGATTGAAAGAAAGCTTATGGACAAAGCTAAGCTCTTACGCGCTACAGGAGAGCGCGATGCCGCCGCTGACCTGGAAAGGCTATACAAGACCGTATGTGACGCGCTTGATGCGATATGCGAAATTATGGCAGATGCTAAGCTTTCCGCAGAGGAATTTCTGCAGCTTTTGAAAATAACCTTTGCAGAGGCTGACATAGGCAGGATTCCCTCATATTACGACAAGGTAACCGCAGGCTCGGCAGATGCTATGAGAATTATAGGAAAGAAGCACGTTTATCTTATCGGGGCGGCGCTCGGCTCATTTCCTGCGTCTTCATCGGATGACGGATATCTTACCGACAGGGACCGTTCTGCGCTGAGTGCGCTAGGGCTTGATATTCCGCTTGAAAGCAATACACGCTCTGCCAAGGAGCTTTACTACTTCACTCGCGCTATGGCTGCTGCCGAGGAGAGCGTCACCCTGCTTTATCCCAGACGAGATGCCGGATTCAAGGCACAGCTTCCTTCCGAGGCAATCGGAAGAATAGCTGAGCTGACAGACAAAAAAATATCTCCCGTGCGAATTTCCGGGCTTCCGTTTATGCAAAGATTTTACTCTGCGGAGTTTGCACTTGAGCACACCGGCAGCGCCGCTGAAGGCGATGAGGCGCTCAGACTTGCACTGTGCGAAGCCGGATACGGAAACAGGCTTGCAGCATCACAAGCACCTATTAAAAACTCCGACCTTAAGCTCTCGAATGCTTCTATGGCGCTTCTTTACGGCACGGGAATACCTCTTTCACAAAGTAAAATAGACAGCTTCGTAGGTTGTCCCATGAGCTATTATTGCAATTACAATCTGGGGCTTCAGCCTGAAAAGCGCGCAGAGTTTAATGCTGCCGGAACAGGAACGTTCATACACGCGGTGCTTGAAAACTTCTTTGCTGAGCTCAAACGCACAGGGCATGATATCTCACGCCTCACAGAAGGCGAGAGAGATGAGCTTATAGTTTCGGTTGCCGAGCGATATCTTGACGCTTGCCTAATGGACGCCGCCGACAGAGGCGCGAGACTTGATGCACAGATAGACCGGCTCAGGCGTGCGGCAAGACCCGTCGTGGACAGCCTTTGCAAAGAGTTTTCCGAGAGCGGCTTCAAGCCTGTCTTCTTCGAGCTTAAGATAAACAAGAATGCCCCCGATTCACCGACACCCGCCGTTTTCAAAACAGACGACGGAAGAGAAATATATATTAACGGAATTATAGACCGCGTTGACTCATATGAGCATGATGGTGACGTTTACGTCAGGGTTGTCGACTATAAGACCGGAAGCAAGGTCTTTTCTCCCAAGGACATTGAAAAGGGTAAAAATCTGCAAATGTTTCTGTATCTTAAGTCTGTTACCGAGACCGACAACGAGGAATTCAAAAAGCGCCTTGGCGCTGCCCCTTCCGGCAAAATAATTCCTGCAGGTGTAATATACGTCAAGGCCGACATAGGCGATGCTAAGATAAAGCGTCCCGATGCTTCAGAAGCTAAGGAGGCGGCGGAGTCTTTACAAAAGCGTATAGGCATGGTGCTGGACGATGAGATTTCGCTCTCAGCCATGAACCCCGCATATCTGCCGTACACACCGGACGAAAAAACCGGCAGACCCAGTGGAAAATCCGAAGAAAATCTATACACGGCATACGGCTGGGATGAAATCAACGAAAAAATTTCAACGGTTATGCGCTCTATCAGCTCGCGTATGCTTGGCGGAGATATCCGTGCGCTTCCAATGGAGCGCGACACTCAGAGCTCGGCTTGCAGATATTGCGATTTCAAGCCTATCTGCCGCAACGCGAAATAAACGCAAAGACGAGGGAAATCTCAGGTTTTCAATCTCTTCATAAATCAATTTTGGATACAAAAAAGGTAGGGGCACATCAGTACTCCTACCTTTATTCGTTTTTTCGGTTATGCCGATATACGACATTAGGATTAATACATACCGTCCATTCCGGCAGGTGCTGCAGCTGCAGGCTTCTCTTCCTTCTTCTCCGAAACGACTGCCTCGGTTGTAAGAACCGTAGAAGCGATTGATGCCGCATTCTGAAGTGCGGAGCGGGTTACCTTGGCGGGATCTACGATTCCTGCCTCAAGCATATCACAGTACTGCTCCTTGTAGGCATCATAGCCGAATCCGAATTTCTCGCTCTCGCGGATTTTTGCAATGATTACCGCACCGTCAACGCCTGCGTTATCCGCAATCTGCTTCATAGGAGCGGTGAGTGCCTTTGCAACTATCTGAGCACCGGTTTTTTCGTCACCGGAAAGAGTGTCAACGAGTGCCTCAACTGCGCCGATTACGTTAACGAGCGCAGTTCCGCCTCCTGCGACGATTCCCTCCTCAACTGCAGCCTTGGTTGCATTGAGCGCGTCCTCTATACGCATCTTCTTTTCCTTAAGCTCAACCTCGGTTGCTGCACCTACCTTGATAACCGCAACACCGCCTGCGAGCTTAGCAAGTCTTTCGTTAAGCTTTTCCTTATCGAATTCGCTTGTAGTTACCTCAAGGGCAGACTTTATCTGACCGACTCTGTCTGCAATTGCAGCCTTATCGCCTGCGCCACCTACGATTATAGTGTTTTCCTTAGTTACCTTTATCTGTCTTGCGCGGCCAAGCTCTGCGACGCTTGCATCCTTAAGCTCAAGTCCGAGCTCCGAGGTTATAACCTCGCCGCCGGTGAGTATTGCGATATCGCGGAGCATTTCCTTTCTTCTGTCACCGAATCCGGGAGCCTTGACAGCAACTACGGTGAAGGTTCCTCTGAGCTTGTTGAGAACGAGGGTGGTAAGCGCCTCTCCCTCGACGTCCTCGGCTATGATAAGAAGCTTCTTGCCCGACTGAACTATCTGCTCAAGCAGAGGCAGGATTTCCTGTATATTGGATATTTTCTTATCGGTGATGAGAACAAGGCAATCGTCAAGAGTTGCCTCCATTTTCTCTGTATCGGTTGCCATATAGGGTGAGAGATAACCGCGGTCAAACTGCATTCCCTCGACTACCTCAGAATAGGTTTCCGCACTCTTTGACTCCTCGACGGTAATAACGCCGTCGTTGGTAACCTTCTCCATAGCATCTGCTATGAGCTGACCTATTGCATCATCGCCTGCGGAGATTGCGCCGACTCTTGCGATATCCGCCTTTCCGCTTACCTTTTTGGACTGCTTGGCGAGCTCTGCGGTAGCTACCTCAACTGCCTTGAAAATTCCTTTTCTGAGCACCATTGGGTTAGCGCCTGCCGCTACGTTCTTCATTCCCTCGTGAATGAGCGCCTGAGCAAGCAGGGTTGCGGTGGTGGTTCCGTCACCTGCGGCGTCGTTGGTTTTGGTTGCTACCTCGCGTACGAGCTGAGCGCCCATATTCTCAGCGGCATCCTCAAGCTCGATTTCCTTGGCGATAGTTACACCGTCGTTAGTGATGAGAGGTGCTCCGAATTTCTTATCAAGCACTACGTTTCTGCCCTTGGGGCCGAGAGTTATTTTAACCGTATTCGCCAGCTTATCTATTCCGCGCAGAAGCGCACCTCTGGCATCAGTTCCGTAAAGTATTTCCTTTGACATTTTGCTCTGTTCCTTTCAGATTATTCTACTACTGCGAGTATATCGGACTGGCTGACTACGGTGTATTCCTCACCGTCAATCTTAACCTCTGTTCCGCTATACTTGCCTACTATTACTTTATCGCCTACGGAAAGAACCATTTTTACCTCTTTTCCGTCTACCATACCGCCCTCGCCGACTGCTACTACTACAGATACGTCAGGCTTCTCCTTTGCGGTACCGGTAAGGATTATTCCGGTTTTGGTTGTTTCCTCTGCCTCCGTTTTCTTCAAAACGACCTTATCAAATAACGGTCTTAATTTCATTTTAATTTCCTCCGTTTTAATTTTATTAGCACTCATTGGTCAAGAGTGCTAACCGTTGCCGTATATATTTTAACCTACGCGATTTGCAAAATCAATAGTTTTCCCGATTATTCACAATTTCTTAACAAATATTGCTAATAAAAGCAGAGCCTGAATAAAACGGTAAATTTTATGACATATGCTTACGAAGCTCTGCCAAAATCTTTTTCTCCTCCCTTGAGATTTTCACCTGAGTAACTCCGAGCTGCCGTGCGGTTTCGGTCTGCGAAAAATCTTTGAAATACCGCAGGATAACGAGCTTTCTTTGCCACGGGGTCAGCCTTTCAATAGCCAGCCTCAGACTCAGCCACTCAAAGCTTCTTGCGCTCTCATCCTCATCGAATAAGGTGCCGCCGAGGGTAACGCTGTCATCGTCCTGGTAAGCGCATTCGTCAAGTGACTTTATCGGAGCGCCTGAAAAGAGGGCGGAAACGGCATCCTGAGGACTTACTCCGCAGGCTTTTGCAAGGGCACTGACGCTTACGTCCTCACCGCAAATTTGCCGTCTTTCCCTCTCGGCGGAGAGCCTTGCACACAGCTTTTTCTCCTCGCGTGATACCTTTATAATTCCGTCGTCACGCAAAAATCTTTTTATTTCCCCGAAAATCAGCGGCACGGCATAGGTGGAGAAGGCACATTCGCGACCGTGGTCAAAGGTGTTTATAGCCTTAACCAAGCCCATATTACCGATTGCCACAAGGTCCTCCATATCCACCCCTCTGCCGCAAAATCTTGAGGCTATGGAAAGGACAAGGGGTTTATTGAGCGTTACTATTTCTTCGCCCGCCTCGGCATCTCCCTCTCTGTATCTGCTTATCAGCTCGGGGTTTCTGTCAAAAGCGCGCTTTTCGGTTGGTGCTTTAAGTTCCATTCTTTTTTTCAAGAACCGTTCTATGATTATTCCTTACCGCCCTTCAGGCGCTTTTTCATGAGAACTACGGTTCCCTTCCCCAATCGTGATTTCACCCTGAGGCTATCGGTGAAGCTTTCCATAACCAGAAAGCCCATTCCGCAACGCTCGGCTCCGCCCGTGGTGAAGCTTGGCGCCATTGCCGCTTCTAAGTTTTCAATTCCGCAGCCCTTGTCGGATATTTCTACCGAAAGCTCTCCGTCCGAATAAAGACGCAGGGATATGTATATATTTCCGCGCTGACCTTTAGGCAGGTCGGCGTATGCGTGGACTATACAATTCGTAACCGCCTCGCTTACAGCGAGTCTGAGGTCACCAAGTTCCTCGATGCTTGGGTCTGCCTCTGCGCAGAAAGCGCTGACAACGGTGCGGCAGACCGCCTCATTAACGCTTATTGCCGGTATTCTGAGGCTCATTTCATTTATCAGTTTTTTCATTTTTTCTTCCTTTCATTTGCTCTCAGTCTGTCAGAATCAGGTTTTGAAGCTTTGAAATACCCGAGAGGCGAACGATTTTTCTAAGTCCGGGCAGAAGCCCTCTTACCTCCACCGTTGCACCAATACTCTCCGCCTTGGAGGCACGCCCGATAATCAAGCCTATTCCGGAGCTATCCATAAATCCCACGCGGGAAAAATCAAGAATCAGGCGGCTTATTTTGCCGTTCTCCAAGCGCCCGTCAACCTCTTCTCGAATAAATTGTGCTGTGTGATGGTCTATCTCGCAATCAAGATGAACCGTCAGTGTGCCGCGCTCAAGCGTCATTTTCGTTTTCTGCATTTTCTCTTCCTTTGCTTTAATATTCCCGCAAGGGCAAGGCTTTCGAAACATTGACATTGTAGCCGAAGAGAACCGAACTAATAAGCCTTCGGCAATAATTTTTAGCATCTTTCCAAACCTTATAATCTCGGCTATACCTCAGCATACCTTATGCGCTTCCTTGCTTTTGGGTCTTTTTTATATATTCTATCAAGGTGTGTATAAAAAACTTGTCGCTATTTGGGTGATAAAATTTAATTTTTAGGCAAGGTGAAGCTTTCGTGCTATATTACCGAGAATTTCCGCCTTATAGCTCTTATAAGTTGACTCGGAGTATCCCTCAAGCTCGGTATAAGCATAACCCACGCCATCTCCGATTTCATTTATAAATCGCTCGGCTGCCGTAACACCGCATATCTCACCCGCCGCATCAAAAATTCTTGAATTAAGGTAAGCGTATTCCATTATGACGCGGCGCGGCAGGTCGCGCTCGGTTATATGTATTTTCCGTCTTTCGTAGTCGGCACAGAGTGCTCTTATAAGCTTGGGGAGCGTGTCAGACCTTTTCGCCTTTGCTTGCTTTGAATATATTCTCTGCATTGCTTTCTCCTTTTCCTTTTACTACTGCTTAAGACTGTATCCTGCGGCAAGCTGTGCTTCAAAAAGCTCCTGCTTCAATCCGGATAGCGCTTCGTCAAGCGAGCGCATTTCGCAAAGCGCCTCGTTGGCGTAGTCGAGAAGCTCGTCCACAGCCTCAATTCTGCGCAGCGGATCGCCCTCGCTATGCTCGGAGATTACCTCGGCTATTATATTTCGTATATTCAGCATATCGTTTATTTCCCTGATTCTCGTGGCAACGCGGCGTATGTCGGAGCATATTTGCTCCGGCGCTCGATACATTCGTGTCGGGTATTCCGGTGCTTTATCATATCTGCTTATCATTTTTTCTTCCTTTCTTTTTATTCCTTTACAGTGTGGTAGGCGCAACGTCAACTCTTTTTCTTCAAGGCGACAAATGGCAGAAGATCTGCTCATACGGGGCTTGTCTATCTTGTAGTTTAGTCACCTGTCACGCAACCGTCACCTGTTACGTGACTATGATAACACAGTAAAAGTCACTTGTCAAGTGATTTTTCTCAACTTTTTTAAGAAAAACTATTGCATAACAAGTGACTTTATGTTAGAATATGAGAAGAGAGCACGAAATTGCTCGTTTTATAGGTGAAAGGAACGGATTTTCTGAAAAATCGAACGGACGTACTATGATTGGAGATAAGATAAAGAGCCTCAGACGCGAGCGCGGAATAACACTTGAGGAGCTTGCCGTAGCGATTGGAACAAGCAAGCAAACTATACACAGATACGAAACGGGTACAATAAGCAATATACCGCCTGAAAAGGTTGTTGCCATGGCTGAGGCACTCGGCACAACGCCCTCCGAGCTTATGGGCTGGAACGTTCCCGAGGACATGGCCTCATACGGCACCTCATCGGTAAAAATCAAAAGGCTGCCTATTCTCGGTGCCATTTCCTGCGGAGTGCCGATTTATGCCGAGGAGGAGCACGAAAGCTACGCTGTTGCCGAGGGCGGTGTAAACGCTGATTTTTGTCTACGGGCGAGCGGCGACTCCATGATAGGTGCGAGAATTTTTGACGGAGATATAGTTTTCATTCGTTCACAAAGTGAGGTTAACAACGGAGAAATTGCCGCCGTTATAATAAACGACGAAGCAACTCTTAAGAGAGTTTACTACTATCCCGGAGAGCAAAAGCTCATACTCTCGCCCGAAAACCCTCGTTTTGCGCCTCTTGTATATCTCGGTGAGGAGCTTGCCTCGGTGAAGATTATCGGCAAAGCGGTAGCATTTCAGAGCAGAATAAGTTAATGAATATGGAATATGTAAGTATATAAATACAGAGTATATAATAACCTGCAAAAAAGCGCGGCTCAATATTAGAGCCGCGCTTTGATTTTTAAATTTTAAATTACTCCGAGCGGAAGATTTGCACGGATTTTTGAGCTAAAAATTGGGTTCT
>JAZNDN010000045.1:0-22779 GCA_045588085.1 Eubacteriales bacterium | reverse complement strand
TCTCAACGTTGTTTTCAACGGTGGGAGAATTGAACAGACCCTTTACTGCAGGATACGGAGGACGGGGACGGGGCTCGCCTCTGTTACCCTCAATAGAGGTCATAAGAGCGGTTTCCTCGCCGCAAACGAATGCGCCTGCGCCGAGTCTTATATCAAGCTCGAAATCGAAGCCCGAGCCGAATATGTTTTTACCGAGAAGACCGTATTCCTTAGCAGCGTTGATAGCTCTCTGAAGTCTGTCAACCGCGATGGGATACTCAGCTCTTACGTAAACGTAACCCTGAGTTGCGCCTACTGCGTAACCGCAGATAGCCATAGCCTCGATAAGACAGTGGGGGTCGCCCTCAAGAATGGAACGGTCCATGAACGCGCCGGGGTCACCCTCGTCAGCGTTACAAACGACGTATTTCTGAGGAGCCTTGTTGGGAGCGCAAAGCGCCCACTTACGACCGGTGGGGAATCCTCCGCCGCCTCTGCCGCGAAGACCGGAATCAATGACCTTCTGAATAACCTGGTCGGGAGTCATTTCGGTAAGAACCTTACCGAGTGCTGCGTAACCGTCCATAGCAATGTATTCATCAATGTTATCGGGGTCGATAACACCGCAGTTACGGAGAACTATTCTGCGCTGGGACTTATAGAATGCCGTGTCGTTAAGAGAGACGTTGGACTTGTCCTCAATCTCAGCTTCACCGGTGTCGGCATAAACGAGATGCTCGACAACTCTACCCTTGAGAAGATGCTCCTCAACGATTTCCTTTACGTTTTCGGGAGTAACGCGGCTGTAGAAGGTTCCGTCGGGATAAATAATTACGACAGGACCGAGTGCGCAAAGACCGAAGCAACCGGTCTGAACAAGCTTAACCTCGTCGGTAAGGCCGCATTCTGCTATATGCTTTTTGAAAGCATCCTGGACAGACTGGCTTCCGGAAGAGGTACAGCCGGTACCGCCGCAAACGAGTACGTGTGAACGAATCATAACCTAAACCTCCAATTATTACTGAACAGTTGCGATAGTGTATTCGGAAACGACGCTACCGCCCTTGAGATGCTTTTCGACAACCGTCTTAACCTTTTCGGGAGTCATTTTTACGTAGGTGATTTTTTCTTTGCCTGCCTCGTGAACCTCAACTACCGGTTCGAACTGGCAGATACCGATGCAGCCCGTCTGAGAAACGGTTACCTTATCGGAAAGATTTGCGTTGTTGATTTCCTCAACGAACGCGTTAAGAACAGGACGTGCACCGGCAGCAATTCCGCAGGTTGCCATTCCGACTACCACGCGAACCTCACCGGAGCCCTCGCGGAGAACGACTTTGCTTCTCATTCTGTCCTTGATTGCTTGCAATTCAGCCAAAGATTTCATTTTGTTTCCTTTCTATCTTATATATTTTTATAAGCACATTTAAAATGCGGCATATTCAGCCTCCAGATTATCCTTTATCCAAAGGATAACCTCATAGGTGTTCAGAGGAACGTCCTCAAGCACCTCGCGAAGCTGCCGCGTATCAAGTCGCACCTCACAGCACCCCTTTTTGTGAATGAAAAGGAAATCTGTGTCGGGGTGACCTTGTATCAGCGTAGTCACGGTTGATATTACGTCGCCTAAGGGAGTAAAATCAAGATGATTCTTGTAGAAAAGAGCTTCAACCTCGGTTCCGTGTTTGTCGCCGACCTGCTCCACCGTAGCAGAGCGTATTTTAATGTAGCCGCCGGTTTGCTCAGCCGCAAGCTTCAGAAGCGGAATTCCGAGCCCGACCTTTCTTGTCGTTCTCGTAGTGTAAAACGGATTTTGCACCGTCTTAACCGTTTCCTCCGACATACCGCATCCGTTGTCGGTAATTCTCAGCAAAAGCTCGCCGTCGGTTTCCTCAATCAGAATTTCGGTAAGAGTTGCACCCGCCTTAACCGAATTTTCCGTAATATCGAGAATGTTAAGAGATAATTCCTTCATATCAGTCCGTAAGCCTCCGAAAATGAGCAAAAAGCTCGCGTCTTACCTCATCTGCCCTCTTGCACTCGGCAAGCTCTATAAAGCATTCTGCGTCGCGCAGAGTTTCGAGGGAGTGAGAATCGGAATCTATAAGAAAGCGTTCTTTCGGTATCAGGTATTTCTCACCGTACGTACCGACGTTCTCCGTATCGCGAAGCTCGTAAAACGAAAAACGCGGTGTTTCGGGAATCGTACCGAGGATGCTTATAATTCCGTTAGCTTCTCTGTCAATGTGGGCAGGATAGCATATTCCTCCGAATTTCCCGACAAGCGCGGGAACGTCGTCAAGCGGAATATCGGTCGCCGCAGACAGCAAATACTCGTCCCGTCCGATGACGTTGTCTGCACCGTCGAGAATGAGCTGCTCTCCGAAAATGCTTTCGCGGTTTTTGATTTTCATTCTGCGCCCCTCAACCTCTCGGTCGAAGCGCATAGCGTCGTCCAGCCTCTCAAAAAGGCAAACTACGTGAATATCCTCAGCCGTTGTAAGCTCCATTCCGGCAACTGCGGTAATCGAATATCTTTCGCACGCCTCGAAAAAGGCAGGGCAGTTCTTGCAGGTGTTGTGGTCGGTTAGGGCCACTATATTAAACCCATTCAAAAACGCCATTCCCGCAATGCTATTCGGTGTGCTTTCATTGTCGGCGCAGGGAGAAAGACAGGAGTGTATATGAAGGTCGTAGTAATAGCGCTTCATTGTATGATACCGTTAAGCTTTATCGCAATGTCGTATGCGGACATATCAGAGCATAAAACGTTAACACACTTTTCCTCGGCGGTCTTTAAAACCTCCGCGTCAAGCTTAACGCCCTCCGCCAAAACAACGCAGCTCACATCGGTAAGGGATGCAACTGCAAGCACGTTGAGATTAGACATTATAGTAATCCATACGTTGTCCGCCTCGGCACGTCCCATAACCCAGCTGAGAAGGTCTCCGATATAAACACCCTTCACCTCTTTGTCAGGGCAGGGGATGCACAGGCATTCAATGCCTGCCGCTTCGGTAAGCTCCTTAACTGTCATAGCATCATACCTTTCTATCCCTATCCTCGCGGAATTTCTTGATAGGACAGTCGTCCACGCAAGCCAGATTCCGAACCACGTCCTCCGCAAATGCTCTGCAATTCGGAGCTCCGCAGGAGCCGCAGTCAATACCGGGAAGGGATTTTTTCAGATTTTGAATATCAGCCATCATGCGCATTGATTCGGCTATAGAGGAGCCGAGCCTTTGCTTATGACTGTATTCGGGAATATCTTCGAAAAGATACATATCCGGGATGTAGTCAGATTCTTCTTTAGTAAGCAGATTTTGAGAAACGGGAAGATAACGGCGCAGGGTCTGAAGCCTTGCTTTTGCGATAAACGGATTCTGAATAGTCAGAACGCCGCCAACGCAGCCTCCCGTGCAGGCGTTGAGCTCAATGAACTCAAGATGCGGCATATTGCCGTTTTCCATCTGGTCGAGCACGTGAATTACGTTATCTATTCCGTCAGCCGCAAGATAGTCGTCGTTGAATATCGCGGTTGCCTCACCGCCGCTTCTCGCCCAGCCAAGCCCGATACGGCCGGACTGCGAAAGCTGCTGAATCTTTTCACCACTCTTCATTTTTCCGATAAGCAGGAAATAAATATCGCTTATCGGTATAACGCCGTCAACGGCGCTCTTGTAGCCGGCAAAGCCGTTTTTTACGTAGCTGGCTTTTGCAGGGCAGGGAGTGATGAAGAACACTCCGATGTCCTCCGGACGAAGCTCGGGATGCTCGCGTTCTGCCTTTTCTCTTGCAAGCTTTGCCGCAATTTCCATAGGCGGCAGCATATGTATAATATGCTCGGCAAGGGAAGGGAATCTGAGGCTTATAAGCCTCATAACCACGGGGCAGGCGGAGCTGATTGCGGGTTTTTTGACGTTTTCAAACTTGAGATACATTCTGGTATATGCCGAAACAAGCTCGGCAGCCTTAGCTACCTCGTAAACGTCGTCAAATCCGATTTTAAGCAAGCCGTCAAGAACGTAATCAACGTCGTCAAGGTTTTCAAACTGACCGTACAGGGTCGGTGCGGGAAGGGCAATATTCCATTTGAAATTTGCCGTATCGCTGAGCTTTCCGCAAATAGCCTTTTTTGCTTTGTGCGGGCAGACTCTGATGCATTCACCGCAGTCGATGCACTTGTCGGGAGAAATAACCGCGTGACCGTCTTTAATTCTTATAGCTTCCGTAGGACAGTGTCTTAAGCATGTAGTGCATCCGGTGCACTTGCTTTCGTCAAGAAGAACCGAATGTTCGTATAGTTGCATAAGAACCCCTTATAAGTTGACTCGCATAACTATTTTCGTCCCGACGCCAACCGTCGATTCGATAGTCATAGAGTCACTGTGTCGTTTCATATTCGGAAGACCCATTCCCGCACCGAATCCGAGCGAACGGATGGTTTCGGTTGCCGTGGAAAAGCCTTCTTGCATGGCTTGATTGATATCCTTTATACCGGGCCCCTTATCGTCGAGAGTTATTTCTATGTAATTTTCACACACCTTCACCTCGGCAACACCGCCACCGGCGTGAATAACCATATTGATTTCACCCTCGTACATAGCCACGGAAACACGTTTGATAGTCTCGGGACTTATCCCAAGCTGGCGCAAGTTGTTTTTGACCTGAACCGAGGCCTGACCTGCTGACGTGAAATCGTCACCGTCTACCTCGTAGCGAAAAATCAATTCTTCACTCATGCCTTGTCCCTGTTGTCACAAAGACCGTTACTATACAGTATACCGCATGTGGTATACATAGTCTTGTTCGTGCTCATCATGACAATGCCGCTTTCTCTGGCAAGTGCCAGCATATCCTCGCTCGGAACCTTCGAGCGAACGAAGACGATGCAAGTCATGTCCATCATAACTGCGGTACGGATAACCTGAGGGTTGACAAGACCTGTAAGCAGAACCGCCTGGTCACTTACGTATGCGAGAACGTCGCTCATAAGGTCGCAGCCGAATGCAGAATAAACGTCTTTGTCAAGCAATTCCTCACCGCAAAGAATTCTTGCATCAATCAAGCTCTGAATTTCACGTATTTTCATAAATACTTCCTTGAAAATTCCTTATGGTTGAATTAGTTGGAGTATTTTGCGATAATGCCGCTTACGTCATCCTTGGTAAGACGTCCGTAAACGTCCTCGTTAACGGTAAGAACCGGAGCAAGTCCGCAAGCACCGATGCAGCGGCACGCGGTGAGAGAGAACTTTCTGTCGGGAGTGCATTCGTCTCCTGCAATTCCGAGAACCTCCTGGAGCTTTTCGTAGATGTCACCCGAGCCTCTTACGTAGCAAGCGGTACCAAGGCATACGGAAATGTGGCAGTCCCCCTTAGGTGTAAGAGAGAACTGAGCGTAGAAGGTTGCAACGCCGTATACCTTCTCAAGCGGAACGTCCATTCCTTCTGCTATCATGCTCTGAACCTCAATGGGAAGGTAGCCGTAAATGTCCTGAGCCTTCTGCATAACTGCCATGAGCAGACTCTTATCGTGCTTGTGAGCATCGATAACGGCTTTGAGCTCCGCTTCCTGCTCGGCTGTTCCGGCGAAGGGAATGCTCGAAAGTTTCTTAATCATTTGTGTATCCTCCTTGTGATTAATTGCATTGTCTTTTGCGTCGCGCGCGTGTATTTGCGACGTAAAACATATACATCGTTAATATTATAACACACTTGTATAATATTTGCAATACCACATAGCTATATTTTTATACTAAATATGACGGCATTTTTTAGGGGATTTTAACCAAAAATCCCTCTGAGTATTGATATGTGCGTTTTTTTGTGGTAAAATCTAGTAAAAGCATATATGGGGAGTGAAAATATGAAAATAGGTGTATTGGGCGCGGGAACCTGGGGTGTCGCACTTGCGGCGCTTCTTTGCAAAAACGGAAACGACGTTACGGTCTGGTCGGCAATCCCCGAGGAAATAGACGAGCTTTGTGCAACCAATCGGCATAAAAATCTTAAGGGCGCTAAGCTTCCCGAAAAGATTGTGTATACTAAGGACGTAGAGGCAGCCTGCCGGGATAAGCAGCTGGTGCTTTTCGTCGTGCCTTCAAGCTTTATAAGACAGACGGCAAGGCTCAGTGCGCCTTATTTTGACGACGGCGTTATAATAGCTTCGGCGTCTAAGGGAATTGAGAGCGGCAGCCTGAAAACAATGACTGAGATAATAGAGGAGGAGCTCAGGGAAAATAATCCCGCCCTCAGCTTCAGCATTGCCGCAATATCGGGTCCCACTCATGCCGAGGAGGTTGCAATGGGGCTTCCGACCTCTATCGTGGCGGCTTCTGCCGACGAAAACGTAAGCTCTCAGATAGTGGACGTATTCGTTAATTCATGCATGAGAGTTTATACAAATACCGACGTTCTCGGAGTTGAGATATGCGGTGCTTTGAAAAATATAATAGCGATAGCTGCCGGTATAAATCTCGGTATGGGCTTCGGTGACAATTCGAAAGCAATGCTTATGACAAGAGGTGCCCACGAAATGACCAGACTGGGTCTTGCAATGGGCTGCCGAAGGAGAACCTTTATGGGTCTGGCAGGCTTCGGAGACCTCATAGTAACCTGCACCTCAGTGCATAGCCGTAACAATCGCTGCGGTGAGCTTATAGGTAAGGGTATGAGCTACGAGGAGGCAGTAAGAGAGATTGGAATGGTAGTCGAGGGCTATCACGCGCTTGATGCGGCTATGGGGCTTTCGGAAAAATACGGCGTGGAAATGCCGATTGCTTCTGCGGTTTACAATATAATCAAGCACGGAGTATCTCCCGAGGAAGCAATGGCGTCGCTTATGTCAAGAGACAGCAAGAGCGAGCTTGATTTGTAAACGCGAGCAAGCCGTGATGCTGCAATCAAATCGGCGCTCGACTGACGTCGGGCGCCGTACCGCTTTTAAGTGCTGATAATTTTTCCGCATTCATTCTCGTAGTCCCGGCGCATTTCGGAGCATATACGGAGCGCAGCACCGATTTTATCGGACTTAAGCGGCTTACCGTCAAGAGTGTCGGCAATAAGGCACAGCTTTGACGTGCTGGTGACCAGAACCGAGTCGGAGCAGGCAAGCTCGGAAAGCGTGAATTTTCTTTCAAAAACAGGTATTCCAAGTCTTTTGCATATTTTGAAAAGATGCTCTCTTGCAATTCCGGGGAGTATGCTGCTGTCAGCAGGGTGTGTATGCAGAGCTCCGTCCTTGATAAAATGGATATTTGAATGAGCGCACTCGGTAACTGTACCGTTTTTTATGAATACCGCTTCGTCAGCACCCGCTCGCTCGGCTTCCTTTGAGGCGAGTACGGCAGGCAGAAGATTGACGGTTTTTATATGGCAGAGGCTGTGTCGCACGTCGGGGGAGGTTATGAGCTTCAGACGTTTGTTCTCCGGTGGAAGCTCTATGGGAGTCACCGTAGCGAGAAGATTTGATTCTTTTGTATCGGGATAAGCGTGCGTTCTTTTTTTCGAAAACCTGGAAAGCTGAAAGTATACGAAACAGTCGCAGGTGCCCCCGCTCCTGCTGACGAGCTCCAAAAGAAGCGAGCCTAGCTCGCTTTTACTCATAGTGAGGGGAATGCCGAGCCTTTCGGCGTTTAGGAAAAATCGCGCAAGATGCTCTTTGAGCATGAAAATTTTGCCGTTTCTTCCTATTGCGGCATCATATATTCCGTCACCGAAGAATATTGCTCTGTCGGACAGCGGAATAAGAATTTTATCGGCGGCGGTAAAGCTGCCGTTGTAATAAGCGTTGCAATTCATATAAACTCCGTTTCTGGCTTGTGCCGTAAAGCTATGCTTTAATGGTATGAGTTACGGAGAAAATATATAACTTGTCGAGGATAAATTATGTGTGAGGTATCTGTTGTAGACTGCGAAAGCTACGAATACGGGCAGGTAAAGACAGCGGTTGCCGAGGCAATAGCGTCGGTAGGCGGTCTTGACGGGCTTGCCGAGGGAATGCGAGTGGCTATAAAGGCAAATCTGGTAGCATCTGCAAATCCGGATAAAGCCGTTACTACGCATCCTGCCGTGCTTGCCGCTCTTACCGAGCTATGCATAGAGCGTGGAGCGTCGGTCGTAATAGGCGATTCGCCGGGAGGCATTTATACAGCCGCATTCGTGGAGAGAATATACAAATCAGCAGGACTTTCCTTATGCGTGGAAAAAGGCGCAGAGCTTAATTCAAACTATGGCGAAAGCAGTGCTTATTTTGCCGATGCAAAGGTTTGCAAAACCTTTACCTATACGTCGTATCTTGACGGCGCGGATTTCATAATCAACGCCTGCAAGCTAAAAACCCACGGTATGATGGGATTTTCGGGCGCGGCAAAAAATATGTTCGGCGCAATCCCGGGAACCATGAAACCGGAGTATCATTTCAGATATCCGAGCTACGACGTTTTTGCAGATATGCTGGTGGATATTGACGAGTATTTCAAGCCTCAGCTTTCGGTTTGCGATGCAGTTTGGGGAATGGAAGGCAACGGTCCGACAGCCGGTGTTCCCAGAAAAATCGGCTGTATTTTCGCTTCGAAATCTCCGCATAAGCTCGACCTTGTTGCAGCCTCGGTTATAGGTCTTACCAAGGAAGAGATTCCGACGCTTGAGGCGGCATACAAAAGAGGTCTTTGCCCGGAGCGTGCCGATGAGGTAAGCGTTGTCGGTGAACCTCAAAAATATCGAATAACCGATTATGATAATATTGCCGTAAAGAGAAGCTTGCTCTTCAAAGGTAATTCCGATAGCGTGCTGAAAAGTATATTCGGTGCAATTGCGAAAAAAGCTCTTGATTCGCGTCCTAAGCTTAAGAAAAAGCTATGCGTAGGCTGTAATCTTTGCGGTAATATCTGTCCTGCAAAGGCTATAATTATTAAAGACGGCGTGGCGGTTATAGAAAGGGAAAAATGCATACGATGCTTCTGCTGTCAGGAGTTTTGCCCAAAGGGCGCAATGAAGGTAAAAAGAACGCTTATAGCGTCTCTGCTGCAGCACGGGAAAAGCAAACCAAACCCAAAAAGTAAACATAAAAATAAAACCAAAAACGAATTATAAGTATAAAAACGAGGCAGAAAACAAGAACCCCCGAGATCTCAGCGCGTTCTCCGTTAAGGACGGTACGTTGAAATCTTGGGGGTTTTCTTTTTTAAAAATCGGCTTTATGAGTTTTTATACTTTTTTCTGAAAGCGGATGGCGTTATTCCGAATTCCTTGAAAAAGGTTTTTGCAAAGTAAGAGCTGTCGGAAAAGGCGCATTTTTGAGCGATGGAGGTAATGCTTTCCGACGTAGATACGAGCATTTGCTTTGACGCGGAGAGGCGGCGTTCTTTGAGAAAATCACCTATCGTCTCGCCGGTGTTTTCCTTGAAAATGCGGCAGAGGTGATATTTACTGATATGATTTTTCTTCGATATTTCGTCAATTGCTATTTTTTCAAGAGCATGGTCGCTGACGTATGCGAGTATTTGCGCAAAATTTCCTTTTGCATTTGACTCGGTGTCGGACCTTTTGCTTACGCCGAGGCACAAAAGCTCAAGAAGCTTTCCTACGGCACGCGCATATTGTATAGGACCTTTTTCCATAAGGATTTCCTTTACGTCAAGGAATATTCGGTCCGTTGAGATAACCTGACTATCGTCAAGCTCGCAAAAGCTGCCGCCCGTACGCTTGAATATTTCGTTATATTCGCCCGAGGCGTTCAATGTGTAGCAGGCTCTTTCAAACTCGAGTGTATCAAATGTTATAATAGAGTGATTGTATTTCGTGGTATTTTCCGGGGATACGAAATGCGTAAGATTTCCGTTTATGAAATAGAGCCCGTTTTTCTTCATTTTATAAAGGACTCCGTTAATCATAATGTTGCCATCGCTCTCAAAGGTTTGGATTATCTCACTGGTGTCCTCGTGCGTATGAGGGGCACAGCCGTTCGGCGGAACGTACTCGATTTTGTAAGAGCAGGATTTAATAAGTTTTTCTATAGCTTCCATATCGGCACCTCCGATATGATTATACTTTAATAACACAAATTTAGCAATATAATACCGAAAAAACAGCAATAAAAACAAAGAGTAGCAAAATAAAATTGCTATAATTGTATTATAAGGTGTTGGAGGTGTCGCTTGTGATTAAATTAAATGAAAAAGATTTGGAGTTCGTTGAGAGCTTTCTTGGCAAAATCAATGCAAAGCTTTCAAAATCGGCGGTCGAATTTCGGGATATAATTCC
Source organism: Eubacteriales bacterium (assembly GCA_045588085.1). GTDB lineage: Bacteria > Bacillota > Clostridia > Oscillospirales > CAG-272 > UBA1740. The sequence goes on along the minus strand of JAZNDN010000045.1, from coordinate 12,535 downwards.
GTACACTGCGAAAAACGGCAGATATACGGATATGGCGAAAAGCAAGGTAAGCTGGTGGACTAACGGATTTTTCGCAGGCCTTATGTGGCTTATGTATGAAAAATTCGGAAATGAGGAGTATAAAATCACCGCAGTAAGACAGCAGCAGCTTCTTGACGCCGCATTTTGCGATTACGAAAATCTGATACACGATACGGGATTTATGTGGGGGCTGGCGTCTAAGGCCGATTATCTTCTCACCGGTAGTCGCGAGGCTAAGCTACGTAGCTTTTACGCGGCATCGCTTCTTGCGTCAAGAGTAAACGTTAAGGGTGGATTTATAAGGGCTTGGAACGGTGAAAAAAAGACCTATTCAATAATAGACTGTATGATGAATTTGCCGCTTCTTTACTGGGCGTCCGAGGAGCTTTCGGACGATAGATTTAAATATATTGCTCAAAAGCAGGCTGATATGACTGCTAAAGAGCATATAAGAGAGGACGGCAGTGCCGTTCACATATGCGTGCATGACGATACCGACGGTACCGTTACCGAAACGCTTGCAGGGCAGGGATATTCGGTGGGAAGCACTTGGTCTCGAGGTCAGGCCTGGGCAATATACGGTTTCGTCCTGAGCTACGTTTATACTAAGGACGGTAAATATCTTGCCGTGAGCCGAAAATGCGCCGATTGGTTTATTCGTGAGTCTGAAAAGCGCGCTTACAGAATACCGTGCGATTTCAATCAGCCGAATGAGGTAGGTTACGTTGATAACAGTGCCGCGGCAATCGCTGCCGCAGGACTCGCGGAGCTTTACCGTCATACATGGTACCGCGGGTATCTTGATGCGGCGTTGAAAATTCTCAGAGCTCTTGAGACAGACTGCGTCTTTGACGGCAGCAAGGATTATATTCTCGGCAACTGTATGCAGGCGTACGACCTCGGAGAACAGATAGATATGATATACGGCGATTTCTTTCTTGCCGAAGCTCTTATAAAGCTTCACGGCAGTGATTTTCTTATTTGGTAAAAGGAGAAATCTATTATGGGAAGCTTTGAAATTTGTAAGCAGAATTGGCGAAAAAGACTGGTTTCCTCACCGGAAAGCATAACCGAGGCAGGCGCGCAGATCGCCGAACGCCTTGGAAAAATTGCCGATGAAGCCCGCGCTTCGCAGGCGCTAATGAAAAAAAGCCTCGAGCAGAAAAAATACAACACGCTCTTTATTTGCCGCAAATGTGAGAAAACCGAGGATATGTCGGCGGAATACGAGCATATTCGTAAAATGGCTCTCGGATACGCAACCTACGGTACCGAAACCTACGACGACCGACAGCTTCTCTCGGATATACTTTTTGCACTTGAGTGGGCGCATAACCGCTATTACGGTAAAGCCGAGATGGAAAATCGCGGTTGGCGAGATATATACGAGTTTAATTGGTACGACTGGAAGGTTAAAACACCGAAATTCTTAATGGATGCTATGGTTCTTGTAGACGGCAGTCTTACTCTATATCAAAAAAGAGATTATCTTGGACTTTTCAATATGCTCGTGGACAAGCCGTTTGACTATTCATCGAATAAGGTTGAATTCGGCTCGCTTATGGTAGAATCGGGCATACTAACCGAGAATGAGCAGATTATAAAAGCCGGGCTTGACGGTATAGAGGATACTTATTTATACGTTGACGGAGGTCTTAACGACGGACAGGGATTTTACCGCGACGGCTCCTATATTTTTCATACCCGTCACGCAATGAACAATATGTACGGGCTTGCGCATTTTCTTGCTCAAATTCAGCTCGCTCAGCTAGTTAGAGGTAGCGATTATCAGCTTGATGAGGATCATTTTTGCCTCCTATACGAATGGATGGATAGGCATTTTACCGCATTTTTGTCAAGAGGAGAAACACTCCACGGAGTAATGGGGCGGCACGTCGGTATGGTCAGCGATATCTTTAACCGATACGTTAGAGCGTACGTGAATCTTTTCGATATATCCGAACAAAAAGAGAAGGACCGCGTGGCTTCGGTGATTCAGAGGCTGCTCAGAGAAAATCCGTTGATTAAAGACGGGAAAAACGCCTCGCTTTTCGCTTCGTTTACCGCAGAAGAATATCTGATATATCAAAAGGCATTGAAATACAATTGTAAAACCGAATGGAGTGTCAACGGCTTTTACGCCTATAATTGTATGGACAGAGCGGTACAGCATACCGATAAATATGCGATGTCGCTTGCGATGTCATCATCGCGTATATACGATTACGAATGCATCAACGGCTGTAATCTCAACGGCTGGTATATAGCTGCCGGAGCTCTTTTTTGCCACAGAGGAAGGATGCAGTTCAACGAGGACTGGTGGAAATCCTTGAATCCGTACAGAATTCCGGGTACGACGGTGGATGAAAGAGAGAGGGAGGCTGTCAGTATAGCGCAGGGTAACGAATATCTTTCGGGCAGGGATTTTGTGGGAAGTCTGTCCGTCGGAGATTTCGGTGTGTCGGTTATGGAGTATGAGGGGTACCGCAGCGACGGTGAGCTGAAATGCACCAAGCACTATAAGCCGAGCGGGGAATACGGCGCGGCGCCTCCTAAGTATTTCTCGACGCTTTTTGCAAACAAGGCGTATTTCTTCCTTGACGGAGTAACGGTTTGTCTTGGGTGCGGTATCGTGTCAAGGGATAGTGCGCAGGTATACACCGTTGTGGAAAATCAGCTTGACCCGGCCGTTATAGTTGACGCAGAAATCGTCGGAAGAGAAAAAAACGCGCTCAGGGTTAACGGTAAGGAGGTAACGCTCACGGAGGAGGACGTTTTGCTTCGCGGTACAGAAGCCTTTGAAATCGGTGAGCAAACCGTGTTCTTCTTCGCACCGACCGACCTTAAAGCCAGGCGTATGAAAGGCTTTACCGAAATTATTATTCCCCACGGAAAGAATCCGGACGGTGCGTCTTACGCTTACGCCATCGTTCCGTGCGGTAGGTATTCGGAAAAGCGTGCTTTTGAGAAAAACGTGAAAATTCTCGAAAATTCCAATAACGTTCAAGCTCTGGCAGATATGCAAAGAGGAATCGCGTATTACGCCTTTCACAGAGCCTACGCCTGCGGTGAGGTGCATACCGATGAAGCACTGCTCGTGGCAGTCACGAAAAAGCGGGTATACGCGACCGACCCGACGCAAAAACTCGGTGAGTGCTCGGTTTTTGTAAGAGGTTCGGAATATAAATTCGATTTTACTGAAAAATACGGACAAGCGCTCAGCTGCCAGTTGAAATAATGAAAAAGGATAAGTCGTTTGCCGCAGCTGACGGGGGGTGACTTATCCTTTTCATTTAAAATTCTTTTTTCAAAACGGTATTGCCTTCGAAATCCTTAACGGTGAAGGTGCGGTTTTCATAAATCATATAGGTTTTCGGGTTGTTTTCCTTCGGCAGAGATACCGAGCCGGGATTCAGATAATAGTTGTCATTGCCGAACTTTTTGTAGGCGAGCACGTGAGTATGACCGTGAAGAAGAATCTCACCGCATCTGAGTGGGGGCGGTGTTTGCGTGTTGAAATTGTGTCCGTGCGTCAAGATTACCGAAAGTCCGTCAAGGTAAAGATATGCGTAATCTGCGAGTATGGGGAAATTGAGCACCATCTGGTCGACCTCGGTGTCGCAGTTTCCTCTTACCGCAAGTATTTTTTCGCGGTGCTCGTTGAGGAGCGATATAACCTGCTTGGGAGCGTATCCTGCAGGGAGGTCGTTTCTCGGACCGTGATACAAAATATCACCGAGAATAACGAGCCTTTGCGCACCCTCTTCGGCAAATTTGTTTATAACTGCCGTAGCACAGTCAAAATCTCCGTGGATATCAGAACATATAAAAAGCTTCATATATTACCTCGAATTGTTTTTCTGTTGCTTTGCATAGCTTCCGGGGGAGGTTCCGGTTATTTTCTTGAACATTTTGGAAAAATGAAATACGTTCGGGTAACCGACGCTTATCGCAACGTCGGTCAGCGTTCCGTAGTCGGATTCCAACATTTCCTTCGCCTTTTTAATTCGTATTTCATGCATGAAGTGAATGGGGGAAGCTCCGAATGCGGAGGTAAATATCTTTCTGAAATAAACGGTACTGACGGAGGTGAGCCCTGCGAGAAAATCGTTCGATATATCTTCGTTGTAGTGCTCGTTGAGATAGTCTATTGCGGGTTGTATTTTTGCAATCCTTTTTGCCGGAGTGTAGCTCGTGTGCCTTTCGTCTGTTGAAAGCAGGGTTATTAGCATTTCGTATATCGTCTTACATTCAAGCATGTGCCGGAAGGGACTGTTGCGAACCTCGGAGGAGGAAACCTTCTTCATAAGATTTTTTAGCTTTTCGGTATTCGCCTCGGGGAAAACGAAAATCTCGTCAGAGGTATAATCGGTATCAAATTCAATAATGGTAACGCGTCCCTTGTTAGTGCATTTCCAAGAGTATGATGCACCCTTTGGGATAAACATGGGACGGTGACCGTTGGATATGATAACGGTATCGTCCTGGGAATATTCCGTTTCTCCCTCCAATTTGAGTATGATTGCGGACATTTCTCGGTTGGTATGAATATTTTTAGCGCCCGCGTCGATTATCATGGTATTTGCGGAAATCATTCTAATGACATTAAGCTCAGATATATGCATATTATCACCGCCTGATTAAAACTTATATTCACAAAAATATTGTACTACCAACTTTGCGTTTTGTCAATAGCTTTGTATCATATTTTATAAATAAATTTCAAATGCTTCAAATGCGATTTTAAAGTCGGCATCTGCACTTTTATTTCTTGACAAAGAAATGAGGTTATGATATACTATATAAGTATAAGTTTATAAAATGACAGGACGATAGGAGGGATAAGGCACCGTGGCACAGAAAAAGACGGAATATAACGAGCAAAGCATAAAGTCGCTCAAGGGTGCAGACCGAGTCAGACTCAGACCCGCCGTTATATTCGGCTCGGACGATATAATTGGATGTCAGCATTCCTTTATAGAAATTCTTGCCAACTCGGTAGACGAGGCGCGCGAGGGATACGGAAATAAGATAATAGTAAAGAAATACCGTGACCTTTCGATAGAGGTAGAGGACTTCGGACGAGGTGTTCCTCTCGGTTATAACGAAAACGAAAAGCGCTATAACTGGGAGCTCGTTTTCTGCGAGCTCTACGCCGGAGGTAAATACGAAAAGGATTCCGAGGATTCGGCATATGAGTTTTCGCTCGGTCTTAACGGCCTTGGAGCAACGGCAACGCAGTACTCAAGTGAGTATATGTACGTCAGCTCATATAACGGTAAAACCATCTCGCAGATGAAATTCAAACGAGGTGAGCCTAACGGAAAGCTTACCGTTCGCGATATAGAGCAGGGGGAGAAAAAGCACGGAACCGTTATCCGCTGGCTTCCGGACCTCACGGTCTTCAAGGAGATAGATATACCTGTGGATTTCCTTGCCGCTACTATGCGCAGGCAGGCGTTTATCAACGGAGGCGTCCGCTTTATTCTTGAGGTCGAGAATGAAAAGGGAAAATTCGACCGCACCGAGTTTTACTATGAAAAGGGAGTTGCGGATTATATAGACGAGGTTACCGACGGTGTTGCAATGACGACGCCTGTCTTCTGGAGCTTTGAAACGAAGGGGCGCGACAGAGAGGACCTCAAGGATTATAAGCTTAAGGCTGAGATAACCTTCTGCTTTACAAAGGGAAATGCAGGAATGTCGGAGTATTATCATAACTCGTCGTTCCTTGAATACGGAGGCGCGCCCGATAAGGCTGTGAAGAATGCCTTCGCTTACGCTTTGGACAAGTATATCAAGGCTCAGAATAAGTACAAGCAAAAAGAGGGTAAGATATCCTTTGCGGATATAGCCGACAACCTTGCTATAATCATAAACTCGGCATCAACCGAAACCTCGTACGAGAACCAGACGAAAAAGGCGATAACCAACTCGTTTATTCAGAGGGCTCTGACGGAGTATATAAAAACCAATCTTGAAATATATCTTACCGAGAACCATACCTCAGCCGAGCTTATAGCAAATCAGGTTCTCGTAAATATGCGCGCAAGGGAAGGCTTTGAGATAACCCGTAAGGAGATTATTAAAAAGCTCTCCGGCACTATGGACGCATCGAACAGAGTCGAGAAATTCGTACCCTGTCATTCCAAGGACCCGGAGCTGCGCGAGGTCTATATAGTTGAGGGTGATTCGGCTATGACGAGCTGTAAGCTCGCAAGAAATGCCGAGTTCCAGGCAATAATCCCCGTAAGAGGCAAAACGCTTAACTGTATGAAGAGCAGCTATGAGAAGATTTTTGCAAGCGATATAATAGTAGATTTGCTGAAGGTCATTGGCTGCGGCGTTGAGGTAAAGAGCAAAAAGCCCGGAGATATCGCGACCTTTAATTATGAAAATCTCAAATGGAGCAAAATAATAATCTGTACGGATGCCGACGAGGACGGATATCAGATAAGAACTCTGCTTCTGACTATGTTTTACAGGCTCCTGCCGACTCTCATAGAGAAGGGCAAAATATATATCGCGGAGTCACCGCTCTTTGAAATAACCTGCGGCAAGGAAACTCATTTCGCTTATAACGAGAAGGAGAAAAACGATATAATCGCAGGGCTTGGCGGCAAAAAGTATATTCTTCAGCGCTCCAAGGGACTTGGTGAAAACGATTCGGATATGATGTCAAAAACCACGATGTGCCCGCAGACGAGGCGTCTTATTGCAGTCGTTCCCACCGAGGCGGAGCAGACGGCAAAAATGTTCGATATACTTCTCGGTGACGCTCTTCAGGAGCGAAAGCGCTATATAACCGAATACGGGCATCTTTATATAAAAGATGCGGATATTTAATAAATTCATAAACAAATACGAAAGGCAACGAAAATGGTATCTTTAAGCAAATCAAAACAGTTTGACGGTGTCAAGGGCCCTCTTCTCACAATAGTTATGGACGGAGTCGGCATAGCTGCCGATAACGGAGCAAATGCGGTTGCCGCTGCTCATACGCCCACTCTTGACTATCTCATGGCTAACTATCCTACCCTCAAAATACGTGCACACGGAACCGCGGTAGGTCTGCCCTCTGACGACGATATGGGTAACTCCGAGGTCGGTCACAACGCTCTTGGCTCTGGTCAGGTTTTTGCACAGGGAGCGAAGCTCGTTTCTCAGTCTATTGAAACCGGTAAGCTTTTCGAGTCTGATACTTGGAAGCTTCTTGTGAGCGGCGTTATCGACAATGCCTCGACTCTTCATTTTATAGGTCTTTTCTCCGACGGAAACGTTCACTCTCACATAGACCATCTTAAAGCTCTTATAAACCGCGCAGGTGCTGACGGTGTTAAGAGAGTAAGAATTCACATACTTCTTGACGGACGCGACGTTGGCGAGACCTCTGCACTTGATTACGTTCTGCCCTTCGAGGAATATCTTTCCAAGCTTCGCGAAGGCGGTATGGATATCCGTATTGCATCAGGCGGCGGTCGTATGCAGGTTACTATGGACAGATACGAGGCTAACTGGGGCATGGTTGAGCTTGGCTGGAAGACCCACGTTCTCGGAGAGGGAAGACAGTTTGCGTCTGCTGAGGAAGCAATCACCGCATACAGAAACGAATACAAGGTTATCGACCAGGATTTGCCTCCCTTCGTAATTGCCGAGGACGGTCAGCCCGTAGGCACGATAAACGATGGCGACAGCGTTATATTCTACAATTTCCGCGGCGACAGGTCAATAGAGATATCCAAGGCGTTTGAGAGCGGTGATGACTTTGATAAGTTCGACCGCAAGAGAGTTCCCAGCGTGCTTTACGCAGGTATGCTTGAGTATGACGGAGACCTTCATATCCCCTCAAGATATCTTGTAAATCCTCCCGAAATTACCAATACTATGACAGAGTATCTCGTTAGCGCCGGTGTGAGCGAGCTTGCGATTTCCGAAACTCAGAAATACGGTCACGTAACTTATTTCTGGAACGGAAACAAGTCCGGTAAATTCTCCGAGGAACTTGAAACCTATATTGAGATTCCCTCTGACGTAGTACCCTTTGAGCAGCGTCCTTGGATGAAGTGCGCAGAGATTACCGATACGCTTATTGAATGTCTGAAGTCCGGTAAGTATAAGTATCTCAGAGTGAATTTCCCCAACGGTGATATGGTTGGCCATACCGGCTCATTCCTTGCAACCGAGTGCTCAATGGAGGCACTTGACCTCCAGCTTGCAAGAATACTCAAGGTAGTTGACGAGCTTGAAGGTGCGGCTGTTATAACCGCTGACCACGGAAATGCCGACGAAATGTACGAGCTCGACAAGAAGACCGGAGCTCCCAAGGCGAATAAGGACGGAAGCTTCAAGGCAAAGACCAGCCACACGCTCAATCCCGTTCCCTGCATCATATACGATAATTTCACCAAGGACGGCTATAAGGTTAAGCTCGGCAGAGAGGACCTCGGTCTTTCATCTGTTGCTGCAACCGTAGTTAATCTTCTTGGATTCGAGGCTCCTTCTATGTGGGACGAATCCATGATAGAGCTTGGCTGAAATCCAACGCAAAAAATCAGAGGTGCCGGCTGATTGCACGGCACCTCTTTTAAGATTTTGAGGATAAAATGGATAATATTTTTACAGTTTCTTCTATTGAGGGAGAATATGCTTATTTAAAATCCGAGGCGGACGGAGAGGAGCTATTTATTGCTCTGGCTCTTTTGCCCCCTTCGGTCGATATAGGAAGCAGACTTTGCTATGAAAATTTCGAGTTTAAATACGCGGATTGAGTGCTGAGCTGTCCGTTTTAGCACGGCGGTACCCATTTTTTACGGATAAAGCGCTGTTAATTGTGCAATATAGTGTAAATTGCAGACTTTTTTTGGTTCTTTTTTACGAAAAATTGTCTTTACATAGAAAAAAACAAAAAAGCTTGTTTTGTTCATACTTTAGCAATATATTTCTGTTAAAATAGCAAGGCATTTTATTGTGTAGCATATTTTAGCGACTGTAAATATATTATGTATGAGTAGCGATTGGCTATTATGGAGGAAGCTATGTGTCTTGAAAATCTCGAGGTTATGCATAAGGCGTTCGGTGCCGGAGTTATAGTCGGTCAGAGAGGCAATTACTTTACCGTAAGATTTGCGGGCGGCGAAAAGGTTTTCGTATATCCCGATATATTTGAAAAATTTCTCACTCTTGCAGACGGTAGCGTAAGCGATGAAATTCTTTCCGACCTTGCATTTGCAAAGGATAAAAAGCAGCAGATTATAAATAAGAAGCAGGAAGAAAATCAGCGTGCAAAAACCCACGGAATAGTAATTCCCGGTAAGGAAAAGACCGAGACGGATTCCGAGGATGAGGAATCGCGTAATAAGAATAATTCGGATGGAGAGGTATATTGATGCCTCATGGGACCGAGGGCTGAGTCTTTTAAAGACCGACCTTTCGGTCTTTTTTTATTTTTTCCTTCATATCTTGTGTTATAAGAGATTGGTGTCCGTTCGCGAATATAAGCCTTGGTGATTTTATTCAAGGCCGTTGAGTGTAGCGGGTGCCGATAATTTCAGATTAAGAAGGCTTGGTATGCAGAGAAAAACGGTAAAAAAAACGTTGGGACTTACCTCGGCTGAGGTTTTTGCGGCGAGAGCGCGTCATGGAGATAATTCCTTGGTTAAGGAAAAGGGTAAGGGATTTTTCGGGAAATTTTTAGAAAATCTTGCCGACCCTATAATAAAGGTGTTGATTGCCGCGGTATTACTTGAGGTGATTTTCACCCTCGGCAACTGTAATTTCCTTGAAATAGGCGGTATAATACTCGCGGTACTTATTGCGACCACGGTATCAACCGTATCGGAATACGGCAGCGAGCAAGCATTCAGCAGGATGCAGGCAGACAGCACGAATAGCACAGCGCGCGTTATAAGAGACGGTGCTGTCATAACCGTGCCGATATCTGAGCTTGTCGTAGGCGACGCGGTTCTGATTTCGGAGGGAGAGAGCGTTTTCGCTGACGGAGCTATTATAGAGGGCAGAGTAACCGTTGACCAGTCCGCGCTTAACGGCGAAAGCCGCGAAACACAGAAATTCAAAAGAGGCGGCGGAGATATTTCGGATTTGTCATTTGAGGGAAGGGTTTTTCGCGGTTCAATAGTGACCGGCGGCAGTGCTGTATTCGTCGTTGAGCGCGTAGGAGGCGCGACGTATTACGGAATGGTGGCAAAGGGTGTTCAGGCGCAGACCAGAACCAGTCCGCTGAAGCTTCGTCTGGGGCATCTTGCATCTCAGATAAGCCGTCTGGGTTATATAATGGCGGCAGTTGTGGGTCTTACTTACCTGTTTTTTGCATTCGTCGTTGATTCGGGTTTCAACCTCGACGTTGCTCTTCAGAGCTTTAAGAATATTCCGTTCGTGGTAACCACACTCACGCACGCGCTCACTCTTATGATAACCGTCGTAGTAGTGGCGGTTCCGGAGGGATTGCCGATGATGATAACGGTAGTTCTATCGGCAAATATGAAGCGTATGCTTAAAGATAACGTAATGGTAAAAAAGCTCGTCGGAATCGAAACGGCAGGCTCAATGAATATACTTTTCACCGATAAAACCGGCACGCTGACAACAGGCAGAACCACCGTTTTCGGAATGGAAACCTACGACGGATTTTATAAAACCGCGAAGGGTATGCGGGATTGCGGAATTATATACAAATATCTGAATATTGCCGCAAAGCACAACGGTGTTGACGGCAGCACCCCGAAAAACAGTACCGATAAAGCGCTTTTCGATTTCTTTTCCGAGGAAGCTGAGCAGAGCGCGGCAGTAATAGGAGCCGTTCCTTTTTCAAGCGAGAAAAAGTATTCCTCAATTACTCTTTCGGACGGTACGAGCATCGTAAAAGGTGCGCCGGAGCTTATACTGCCGATGTGCAGATATGCGCTGGGGGCAACCGGTGAAAAAAGAATGCTTGATGCGCGCGTAGAAAAGCATTTCAGAGAACGCGCGGCAAACGGTGAGCGAATAATCGGAATAGCAATTTCGGAAAAGGGCTCCGAGGGTATGACGTTCGTCGCGCTCGCTGTCCTTAAGGACAGATTAAGACAGGGCGTGGGAGGTGCCGTCGAAAAAATCCGCCGTGCAGGCATTCAGGTGGTTATGATAACCGGTGACAGCAAGGAAACCGCAGCCGCTATCGCCAAGGAATGCGGAATAATACGGGTTTTGGCACGGGAGCAGATAATAACTCACGATGAGCTTGAGCGTCTGTCTGACGACGAGCTGAAGGCAAGGCTTCCGGATATAAGGGTTGTAGCCAGAGCGCTTCCTCAGGATAAGGTACGGCTGGTCAGAGCCGCACAGGAAATGGAGCTCGTTGTAGGTATGACGGGAGATGGAATAAACGACGCTCCTGCACTCAAGCTCGCCGATATCGGCTTTGCTATGGGAAGCGGAACCGACATAGCCAAGGGGGCGGGGGATATCGTCATTCTTGACGACAGTATATTCGCCATATCAAACACGGTTCTTTACGGCAGAACGATATTTAAATCTATAAGGAAATTTATATCCTTCCAGCTGATGATGAACCTTACCGCGTGCGGTGTATCGCTTCTCGGGCAGTTTATAGGCATAGAGACTCCGATAACCATAATTCAGATGCTGTGGATAAATATAATTATGGATACTCTTGGCGGTCTTGCGTTTGCAGGGGAAGCACCTCTTGATTACTATATGCTCGAAAAGCCGAAATCAAGGGAAGAAAGGATTTTAAGCAAATCAATGCTTAATCAGATACTGCTAACCGGCGGATACACGCTTATTCTTTCGGTTTGCTTCTTGCATTTCGGATTTTTTAAGTCTTTGTTCCGCCAAAGTCCTGCAGATACCGTATTTCTGACGGGCTTTTACGCACTGTTTGTGTTTGCAGGCATATTCAATTGCTTTAATTCAAGGTCGGAGAGGCTGTGGATTTTCTCAAACATAGGAAAAAACAAGCTGTTTTTGCTTATTATGGCGGCTATTTCAGCAATTCAGATATTTATGATTTATATGGGTGGCGATATGTTCAGAAGCTCTCCTCTTACCTTCCGTGAGCTTCTTAACGTAATCCTTATAGCCTCCACGGTCACTCTGTTTGATATTGTCAGAAGGATATTCCAAAAGTTAAGTAAATAAATTGTAAAATGCCCGACAAAGTGGCTTTTTATTCGGCTTTTTCGGGCATTTTTCGCGCTTTTCGTGTGCGTCTGTATTTTCTAAGATACTTGATTTTTTAATAATGATGCTGTATAATATATCATAGATAACGTGCAGGCATAGTTTAGTGGTAGAACTTCAGCTTCCCAAGCTGACCGTGCGGGTTCGATTCCCGTTGCCTGCTCCATTTTGAAATTTGCCTCAAATCAAAACCTAAAAACTTCACATAAATTGAAATTTTCTCTTGACAAAAAAGGTTCGAGATGATATAATTACCTAGTGATGTTCGCTGGTGTGGCTCAGTTGGTAGAGCAGTTGATTCGTAATCAACAGGTCA
>JAZNDN010000044.1:0-12231 GCA_045588085.1 Eubacteriales bacterium | reverse complement strand
CCAGACCACATTCCACCATAGATATAAACAATCCCCAGAGGTGAAAATGAATATTTTACTCAGTGCTCAATCCGGGGGGATACGCGAAGGTTTTGACAGATTTATCAATTCGGTTACCAACGCCTTCTCCGGTTTTAATGTTTTTGATGCAATAGATATTTTTGTTCTTACCCTTGCTTTTCTGTTCGTTTTCAGCTTTATCAAAAGCAGAAAGGCAGGAGCTCTTTTAATCGGAATAATAGTTTGCTTGGCACTTTCCTTCGTGGCTATGATTTTGGGGCTTGAGGGAACGTATCTTGTATTTTCGGGTGTATTCCAGATAGGCGCGTTGGCTTTTGTCGTTCTGTTCCAGCCGGAGATAAGGGACGGACTTGAGCGACTCGGCACGGGCTCTATATCGGGACTTATGCATCTTGGAAACCAGTCCAAGAAGAAGCTTGCCTATTCAAATGCGATTAATCATATCTGTTCTGCTGTTTCAGAGCTTTCGAATACCAGAACAGGTGCTTTGATAGTTATTCAAAGGACAACACAGCTCGTGGACGTAATTCAGACAGGCGTTACGATAAATGCAGACGTAAATTCGGCTTTGATACGCAATCTTTTCTTCAACAAAGCACCTCTTCACGACGGTGCGGTAGTCGTTGACGATGAGGCTCATATAGTTGCGGCAGGGTGTCTTCTTCCTCTCACAAGGCGTCAGGATTTGGATTCCGACTTAGGAACAAGACACAGAGCTGCAGTAGGAATGAGCGAAACCAGTGATGCTATTATAGTCGTAGTTTCCGAGGAAACCGGAATAATTTCGGTGGCATTCCAGTGTGAGCTTACGAGAAATTATACGGTCGATTCCTTGAGAAGCCTGCTGACCAGGATTTTGCTTCGTCAAAAAGAGAATTAAACTTTCACTGTGGAGATTTTCTATGAATAGGAAATTTTTAGGAATAAAAGTCAGTACTTATCTGTCCATACTTGCATGCTTTGCCGTCGCTGTTTTCGTATGGCTTTTCGCCACGATTTCGGGCTGAGCGTTGCTAAACTTTAATATCATTGAGAGCCTCGATGATATCGGGGCTCTCGTCTTGTCTGTTCGGGAGGCTTTATGGGTGATAAAAAATCCGTTTTGATTGTTAATAATCTTTCCTTACCCATAGACGCCTCTTCGGACGAGGCGTTTTCGCTTTGCGGAAAACGCCTTGCATCTGTAAACGCTTTGCCACGCGATGCGATTTTTAAAATTCATAAAAGAAGCGTTGATGCAAGAAAAAAAGACGAGATAAGGTTTGTATATTCGGTTGCGGTAAGTGCTGAGTTTGGCAAAATTCCATTAGCCGCTCTTCAAAAAATACACGCCTCGTTCGATGAAAGCCAAGCGCCGACGGTTGTTTTTGGAAATGAACCGCTTACAGCTCCCCCGGTAATAGTAGGTTCGGGACCTGCCGGACTTTTTGCCGCTCTTATGCTTGCCGAAAACGGATATAATCCGATTATTCTTGAACGCGGCAGTGCTGTGTCGGAGCGTATACGTAGGGTCGAGGCATTTGAGAAAACTCGCATTCTCGATACGGATACCAACATTCAGTTCGGTGCGGGAGGGGCAGGTACGTTTTCCGACGGAAAGCTTATCACAAGAATAAACGACGGCTATTGCTCATACGTGCTTGATAAATTCGTAGAGTTTGGCGCTCCTGAACAAATAAGATATCTGGCGAAGCCGCATATAGGAACCGATATACTTTGCACGGTTGTCGACAATATGTTATCGAGAATTGAGGCGCTTGGCGGTTCCGTTAGATACAATACGACGTTCTTAGGTGCCGATTTCGGCAGAAGTACTCTGCGAACTGTTAAAACGACAAACGGTGATATTTCCGCGGGGGCACTGATTCTTGCTATCGGCCACAGTGCAAGGGATACTTATTCTGAGCTTTTAAAAAGCGGCATCGCAGTAGAAGCAAAGAATTTTTCCGTCGGAATGCGAATTGAGCATCTGGCAGACGATATAGACAAGGCAATGTACGGTAATTTTGCCGGCAATGAACTTTTAGGACACGCAGAATATGCGCTATCGCATAATACAAAGGTCAGAGGTGTCTATACGTTTTGTATGTGTCCCGGCGGTGAGGTTGTCGCAGCGGCAAGCGAGAACGGCGGTCTTGTCGTTAACGGTATGAGCCGACATTCGAGAAACGGTAAAAATTCGAACAGTGCTGTCGTTTGTTCGGTATTTAAAGAGGATTACGGTGCATCACCGCATAATGCGATAGAATTTCAGAGGCAAATAGAGACTGCAGCTTTTGCTGCGGGCGGAGGTGATTATACCGCGCCTTGCATAACGTTTGCAGACTTTCTATCCGGGAAAATAGCACGCGAACCCAGAAGAATAGTTCCGACTTATATGCACAATTCGGTGAAACTTGCTTTACCACACGAGTATTTACCCGCATTTGTGTGCGATTCGATAAAAAATGCCGTGTTGGCATTCGATAAAAAAATCAGCGGCTTTGCTTGTGCCGATGCCGTGCTTACCGGCGCGGAAACAAGAACAAGCGCTCCGATTAGAATTTTGCGTGATAACGACACGCATCTCGCTCTTGGATATACCAATTTATATCCTGCCGGAGAAGGCGCAGGCTATGCCGGCGGAATAAGTAGCGCATCTATTGACGGAATCAAGGTTGCGCTCTCGCTTATGAAAAAGTTCAGACCTGTATCGCTCGGGTGAAATCAAGACCGAGCCCCAAAATTGTTAATAATATGGAAGGTGGGCGTTAGCCCTCTTGGTTAAAATAAAATGAAAACAGAAATTAAAACAAAGGAGAAAAGCTGGATTTTTAAAGCTCCCCAAAGCGAAGATGCAAATTCCGCATCGAAGACTATTGCTGCGGAGCTTGGTATAAATCCAATTATCGCAAAGCTTCTTTATCAGCGCGGCTACAAGACAACAAAGGCCGCAAAAGCGTTTCTTTATATGGAAACGGAGGTTCTTACCGACCCATTTACGCTCAAGGACATGGAATTGGCAGTTGAGTCCATTAGACGTGCTGTAGAGTGCGGCAAAAAAATAACCATATACGGTGATTACGACGTCGATGGTGTCACTTCCGTATGCGCTTTATATCTGTACCTCAAATCATTCGGTGCCGATGTTGATTATTACATACCGAACCGAATCGGTGACGGATACGGTGTTTCGAAGGGCGCCATTGAGTCTCTTGCGAAATCCGGAACCGGTATGATTATTACGGTAGATACGGGTATAACCGCTAATGACGAGGTTGAATATGCAAAGACACTCGGTGTGGATTTCGTTATAACCGACCACCACGAGTGCCGTCAGGATTTGCCGAATGCTCTTGCGGTGGTTAATCCGCACAGACCCGATTGCCCGTCCACCTTCAAAGAGCTTGCGGGCGTTGGGGTGGTATTTAAGCTTCTGTGTGCATACGAGGAACGTATAAATGCAAAAAGTCCGGCAGATGCCGCGCTAAAAATATTCTCTGAATATGCAGATATCGTGGCAATAGGAACCATAGCTGACGTTATGCCTATCAAGGAAGAGAACCGACTTATAGTAAGTTACGGACTTGGCATGATAGAGAAGAACAGACGCTTGGGACTTGCCGCGCTCATTGAGGCTTCCGTTGGCAAAAATGAAATACAGCGCCAGAGCAATAAAAAGAAAAACATAAAAATCACATCAAGCTATATCGGATATACACTTGCTCCCAGAATCAATGCGGCAGGAAGAATAAGAAGCGCAACCATTGCTGTTGAGCTCTTCCTTTCGGACGACTATGATAAGGCCTATGCTATCGCAGAGGAGCTTTGTGAGGCAAATAAGGAGCGTCAGGCTGAGGAAAATAAAATAATCAAGGAAGCCTATCGCGAAATCG
Organism: Eubacteriales bacterium; assembly: GCA_045588085.1. Taxonomy (GTDB): domain Bacteria; phylum Bacillota; class Clostridia; order Oscillospirales; family CAG-272; genus UBA1740. The sequence continues at coordinate 8,335 of JAZNDN010000044.1, read as the reverse complement.
AAAAAAACGGATACGACAAAATGCCCGTTATAGTTATCGAAGCTAACAATTGGCATCACGGCGTTATCGGTATCGTTTCTTCGAGAATTACCGAAAAGTACGGCAAGCCCTCTATATTGGTTTCGTTTGAGGGTAATATGGGAGATGAACCTTCCGCAGAGGACGTCGGTAAAGGCTCGGGCAGAAGTGTTAAGGGGATAAACCTTGTTGATGCGCTCTGTCATTGCAATGAGCAGCTTGTCCGTTACGGAGGTCACGAGCTTGCCGCGGGCTTGTCTGTTACCAGAGCAAACATTGACGCTTTCAGACAGAAAATCAACGAATATGCGAGCACTGTGCTCAATGATGGAGAAATAGTACCTACTATTGAGGCGGACCTTGAAATTGAGCTCTCCGATGCTTCGTTTGCGCTTGCAGAGCAGCTCAGAATTCTTGAGCCTTACGGCGTTGGAAACCCTGTTCCCAATTTTGTTATTCGCGGTGTTACCGTTACGGAGCTTATGTCGGTAAGCGAGGGAAAACACTCCAGAATTGTATTCGGAAACGGTAGGAATATTGCCTCGGGAATGTATTTCTCGCACGCGTCGTCATCGCTTGGAATATCGGTAGGGGACAGTGTCGACGTGCTCTTCAATCTTGACGTCAACGAATGGGGTGGCAGAAAAAACGTGCAGCTTATAATTCGCGATATCAAGCTCAATTCCGATTCGGCAAAAAACATTTCGGACGAGCGTGAAAGGTTTGCGCAAATATGGTCAGGAGAGCGTTTTTCCGCTGAGGAAAATATCATTCCTACGAGAAATGATTTTGCTGCTGTATATAGATTTTTAACCTCCGCCGTTCGCTCGGGCGAGTCGGTGTTTACAGTCAACGATTTGCTTTACAAGACAGGCAGAGTAAACAATTCCGACGGCATCGGGTATATAAAGCTCAAAGTAATTATAAAAGTTATGCAGGAGCTGAATCTTATCGGTATTGAGGAAATAGACGATGATAAGTATTCGTTCCGTATTTATTACAAGACGACGCGCACGGAGCTTGAAAAATCCAATTTACTCAGAAGATTGCGCTCACAATTAATTATTTAAAGATGCTTTTGAAGAAGTACTGATTATATGAATGAAATTTTGAAGCCGCTACTTGACGTTATAGGTAGCAATGAGAAAAATTACAATGTTGATAAAATAATCAAGGCATACGAATATGCCGAGAAAATGCACGAGGGACAGTACCGTCTTAGCGGAGAGCTTTATATCTCGCATCCCGTTGCGGTTGCTGTTATCGTTGCAGAGCTTGGTCTGGATACCGACTCAATCTGCGCCGCTTTGCTTCATGATACGGTTGAGGACTGCGCTGATAAGACCGATTTGCAGACTTTGGAAAAGCTGTTCGGTAAGGAGGTCGCAATTCTCGTTGACGGACTTACCAAGATTATTCAGGTTCAGATAGCAGATAAGGAAGAGGCTCATATTGAGAATATCCGTAAAATGCTGCTGGCGATGAACAAGGATATAAGAGTTATATTCATCAAGCTTTGCGACAGGCTTCACAATATGCGAACTCTCTCGGCAAAAAAAGAGGAAAAGCAACGCTCCACAGCTCTTGAAACTATGTATATTTACGCTCCTCTGGCGCACAGACTCGGTATGCAGAGAATAAAGCAGGAGCTTGAAAATATAAGTCTTTATTATCTTGATCCCGTAGGCTACGAGGAGGTAGAAAAATCGGTTGAGAGAAAATACGGGCAGACCCGCGATTTTCTTAACGATGCCAAGGAGCTTCTTTCCTCAAAGCTTAATGAAAACGGTATTTCGTTCCGTCTCGAAGGCAGAATCAAATCGGTTTACAGTCTTTACAGAAAAATGTATACCTTTGATAAGGCATTCGATGAAATCTACGATTTTTATGCGGTAAGAGTTATCGTTGATAACGAGCTTGAGTGCTACACTGCGCTCGGCTTGGTTCATGAGATGTTCAAATCGGTTCCCGGAAGATTCAAGGATTATATTTCTACGCCCAAGCCGAATTTGTACCGTTCTCTTCATACCACCGTTATAGGAAGGAACGGAACACCGTTTGAGGTTCAGATACGAACCTCGCAGATGCATGCTGAAGCCGAATACGGTCTTGCTGCACATTGGAAATATAAGAGCGGCGGACGTTCCGAAGCTAACATTGACGAAAAACTCAGATGGATTGCTCAGCTTCTTGAGTCTGACGAGAACACACGTGACCCAGACGAGTTCATGCGTTCGTTCAAGACCGATATATTCCACGACGAAACCTTTGTTTTTACACCCAAGGGCGACGTTATATCCTTGCCTCAGGGTTCGACCGTTATAGACTTTGCATATGCAATACACTCTGCTGTAGGTAATAAGATGACCGGTGCAAAAATCAACGGCGTCATAGTCCCGATAGATAAAATTCCTCAAAACGGTGATATTATCGAAATACTTACCTCTCAGGCAACAAAAGGTCCCAGCCGTGATTGGCTTAACATAGTTAAGACAGGGGCTGCGAGAAGCAAAATCCGCCAGTGGTTCAAGAAGGAAAAGAGAGCCGAAAATATCGTCGTCGGCAGAGCGGAGGTAGAAAAGGAAATCCGCAAAATCGGTAAGAACTTTACCGATGCCGAGATTCAAGAGGTTATTACTCTTATTGGAAAGCGCGTGGGAATACAGGACCCCGACGATTTCTACAACACAATAGGGTTCGGAGGCCTCTCAATTTCAAGATTTATTCCGAAGATGAAGGAAGAATTCGAGAAGATATCCGCAGCGTCTGCACCTGCAATGACGCCGGAGGAAGAGTTATCACGGGTTAAGCTTGTCAGCGAGGAGCGCGGAAGCAGAATTAAGTCTTCTGGCGGTATAATTATTGACGGTGAGCGCGGATGCCATATTAAGTTTGCCAAATGCTGCAATCCGCTGCCGGGTGATAAGATTGTAGGCTTTGTCACGCGCGGATTCGGTGTATCGGTTCACAAGGCAGACTGTCCTAACGTAAGCAATTCCAGAAGGAATGAAGATAACCTTTCCCGTTGGGTAAAAGCCGAATGGGATACGCCTAAGCTCAGCGAAGCAAACGAGGAAACCTACGAGGCTATGCTTCACGTTGTGGTTCAGGACGGAATAGGCGTAATTGCCGATATTTCAAGTGTTCTGGCAAATATGAAGGTTTCCATCAAATCAATCAACACACAGCAAAACAAAAACGGAGAGATTTCGGTAAATCTGATTATAGGATGCAAAAACACCTCGCATTATCAGTCTATAGTTGCAAAGGTTAAGTGTATTTCATCGGTTATATCCGTCACTCGCGGTTTTTCGTAATTCAGATAAAGGAGCTTTTTATGATAGCCGTTCTTCAAAGAGTAAACTCTGCATCTGTCGTAGCTGATGGGGTTTTGTCCGGAGAAATATCGAAAGGATTATATATACTTCTCGGTGTAATGGATACGGATACCGACTCAGATGCCTCGGCTTTGGCGGAAAAGATATCAAAGCTCCGCATTTTCACAGATGAAAACGATAAAATGAATCTCAGCGTTATGGATGTCGGTGCAGAGGCGCTTGTCGTTTCCAATTTCACCTTGTGTGCTAACTATGCGCACGGAAACAGGCCTGATTATTTTTCGGCTGCGGCTCCGGCTGAGGCATCAAGACTTTATACTTTCTTCACAGACGAGCTTTCGGCAAGAATAGGGAAATGTCAGACCGGTGTTTTCGGTGCCGATATGAAAACCACTATGGAAACCGACGGGCCTGTGACAATCGTCATGGATTCCAAGTTGCTTAAAAAAAGCAAAAAGTAAACTACTTAAAAAGGCAGAGTTATATGATTTTAAAGGTAGAAGGAAACGTAAATAAATACTATGCTCAGACTCTTTGCCTGGTCTTTTTTCCCGGCGCAACCTTTGGAGAGAACGAGGAGGGAGGCAGAGGTATACCCGAGGTTACTATAAGCGTTTATCCGGATGGCGTCGGTGCCGTTACGGCATACGTTTCAATAAAGCTCAACGATAAGTTGACCGAGGCTACGGCAAGCGTTTCTCTTGATGAAAAAACAAGCATCGCAACACCTGAGGCAATCGCTGTCGGCAGAGCTATGTTTTCCGCCGGTAAGGAGCTTCTCGGTCATATACCTCCGTGGGGGATTCTTACGGGCGTAAGACCTGCTAAAATCGCCAGAAGATTGATACTTGGCGGTAACGGTATAATCAAGAGCAAGAGAATCTTAAGGGACGAATATTTTTTAAATCCTCAAAAGGCGGCTTTGGCTGTATCCGTAGCCTCAGCTGAGCTTAAGGTTTTGAAAAAGAACGAGGGAAATCTGTGCTCACTTTATATATCAATACCGTTCTGTCCCACAAGATGCTCATACTGTAGCTTCGTTTCATATACGACTCCGAGGCTTCTGTCGCTTATTGAGCCGTACGTTGAAGCTCTTTGCAAAGATTTGGACAAAATGTTTGATACGATTGACCGCGTTGGCATGAGGCTTTCGACAATTTACATAGGAGGCGGAACCCCTACCACTCTTTCCGTCGAGCAGCTTACTAAGCTTTTTGAAAAAATAGCTTCAAGAACGGATACGTTCGCTTTGGACGAGTTTACTATGGAAGCGGGCAGACCCGATACTATAACAAAAGAAAAGCTTGTTGTGGCGAAGGAATATGGCGTTACACGTATCAGCGTTAATCCTCAGACGCTTAACGATGAAATTTTGCGCGATATAGGAAGAAAGCATACTACCGAGGATTTCTTCAAAGCGTATAGCATAGCAAAGGAAGTCGGAATAAAGCACATAAACGTCGACCTTATAGCAGGACTTCCGGGGGATGATTTTAATAATTTCTCCGAAACGGTTGACAAAATTATAGAGCTTGACCCTTCAAATATAACCGTGCACACCTTCTGTGTGAAAAAAGCGTCGGATGCCTTGAAAACCAACTCGAATATTTATTCTCTCAACGGCGGCGATGCTGCAAAATGTGTATCTTACGCGCAGATAAGAACGAAATTTGCGGGTTATAAGCCTTATTATATGTATAGGCAAAAAAATACCGTCGGAAATCTTGAAAACGTGGGATTTTCAAAAGAGGGTGCCGAGGGACTTTACAATATATTTATGATGGAAGAAACGCAGACAGTATTCGGCGTAGGCGCAGGTGCGGTTACAAAGCTTGTAGAGCCCGGTGCGGATGACGGTTCGTTGAGAACCATCAAGAGAATCTTTACTCCGAAATATCCCTACGAGTATCTCAGAGATTTTGATACCGATTCAGACGAAGGCAGTCTAAGATATAAAAACGAGCAGATGATTAAAGATTTCTTCGGAATTTAAGTTTTTGAATAACCAAAAGGGTTTACTAATACATTTTAGTAAATCCTTTTTTATTTCGGAGAAGATATGAAAGAATTATCAGAAAACAAACAGCTTGGCTCGGGAATCGTTTCGGGGGCGGTATCTTTGGCAATTTCGGTATTTATTGTAAAAATTATAGGCTTTATTTACAAGCTTCCGCTCTCGTATATTATGCATGACGAAGGAATGGGGTATTTTAATACTGCATACACCGTTTTTTCCTTTTTCTATCTTTTATGCTCAACCGGTATTCCACGAGCCGTCTCTATTATGGTTACGGAGCTCGGAGTGAAAGGGCAGAGGGGCGAGAGCGGAATTTTGCTACGCTCAGCATTGAAGCTCTTTCTTGTAATCGGCTTTGTATTTTGTGCATTTCTCGTTTTGTTTTCTAAAATAATATCTAATTCAATTGGTAGCCCCGATTCTTTCTTTGCTATGATATGTATAGCGCCGTCGATTATTGCAGTATGTATTTCGGGCGTGCTCCGAGGGTATCTTAACGGAATATGCGCATTAGTACCCATATCTGTATCACAGGTTCTTGAGGGCGTTATTAAATTCGTTTTCGGAATGCTTTTTGCACTTTTGGGTGTTCGCTGTGATTTGCCGCTGCAGATGATAGCGGGTCTTGCAATACTGGGGGTAACACTTGCTTCTATGGTATCTGCAATTTATCTTTTAATTGATGTAAAAATGCGAGAAAAAGGTGAAAATACGAGGCAGAATATAGAGCTCAGGCAAAAACGCAGCTATATAAAACGTGTTCTCGCCATAGCCGCACCTTTGACGCTAAGCTCGGCTGTAATGGGTTTTTCTAACCTTATAGACCTTGGGATAATAATGAAGCGTCTTTCGGATATAGGGTACACCGAAACTCAGGCAACTGCTCTTTACGGCAACTATACAACTCTTGTCGTCCCTATGCTCAATTTGGTCGTAGCGCTGATTTCTCCCGTGACCGTTGCGGCATTGCCAATGCTGACCGGTGCATTTTGCCTCGGGGAAGGTGATGTGTTGCGCGAAAAGGTAAAGGGTCTTATAGACGTAACGGCATTTCTCGCAATGCCTATGTGTCTTGCGTTCATATTTTTCTCGGAGGAAATATTAATATTGCTTTTCAATGATGAATCTGCGAGCGTTGCGGCACCGTTGCTGATACTTATCGCCCCTTCGATGATTTTCATTCCTATGCTTACAATGGTAAATACTACACTTGAAGCAGGCGGTCATACAAAAGCACCGTTAATTGCGATGTCTCTAGGAGCGGCAGTAAAATTACTCTCCAGTTATCTTTTGATGGGAAATTCCGATTTTGGAATTTCCGGGGCGCCATTGGGGTCAACGCTTTCGTATGCAATTTCATTTATTGCTGCGGTTGTCTTGATGATAAATTATACGGGTATTAAACCGCGTGTTTTTGCCTCGCTCTATAAGCCGTTCGTTTTGTCATTCGTATCCGTTGCACTCTCAAAATTTTTATACGTTCATGCTGCGGAGGGAGTATTCAGCCCGGTATTGCTGTTCGTTTTTGCATGTGTGGCAATTATACTGTATCTAACACTATCGGCATTTTGCGGTATATTTTCCCGAAATTCCTTGAAAATGTTGTCAAAATCACCAAAAAAAGACGAAAAGTATTAGGAAATTAGACGATTTTTTATAAAAAAATCAAATAAAGTATGTTATTTGCCTTGAATTTGCACAATAACACTGATATAATTAAAATAATTTTATTTGAAAGGATGTTTAATCATGAACAAGACAGAACTCGTAAATGTTGTTGCTGCCGAAACCAATCTTTCCAAGAAGGACGTTGATGCAATCGTTTCTGCAACTTTTAACGCTATTTCCGAAGCGATGAAGTCCGGTGATAAGGTTCAGCTTATCGGTTTCGGTACTTTCGAGGCAAAGGCAGTTGCTGAAAGAGAAGGACGCAACCCTAAGACTCTTGAGGTTATTAAGATTCCCGCTTGCAAGAAGCCCTCTTTCTCTGCATCAAAGTCGCTTAAGGACGCTGTTAACGGCTAATTATGCGTCTGGATAAGTATCTCAAGGTTTCCAGGCTTATAAAGCGAAGAACAGTTGCCAATGATGCTTGCGATACTCAGCGTATCACGGTAAACGGAAAGACGGCAAAAGCGTCTTATTCTGTGAAGGCAGGAGACCTGATAACCGTGTCGTTCGGTGCAAAATCCGTAACGGTTCGGGTGCTTGATATCAGAGAGACTACCAAAAAATCCGAATCTGTCGGAATGTATGAGGTAGTGTCAGAGGAAAAAGCATAAAAAATAAAAACGCTGCATATCATTCAACAGATATGCGGCGTTTTTATTTTTTATTATAAACACAATTTTGTACGTCTGCTTTCATTAATATTAGGAGGCGTGTTATGGAACAGCCGATCCGTAATCAAACGATTACCGTAAACAATGCAAGAGTTCTCGAGATTAACGAGGTTATCGAAATACTTGCTTTTGATGAAAACGTCATGGTGTTGAATACCGCAACCGGAAGAATAACCGTTGAGGGTAAGGATTTGAAAATTGAAAGTCTAGAGAAAAGAGGCGGAAATTTATACGCTGTAGGTGATATATACGGCGTTTATTTTTCCGAATCACAGGGGAATAAAAAGGGCTTTTGGGCATCTGTTTTCGGCAAATGATAGCTTTTAGATTTTTAGAAGTAATCGCTTCTGTGATTTTTGCGGCTTTGCATGGATTTATTATGGGAATATCGCTTTATGCAGCAGATGCACTGATGCTGTTTTTCCGTAATATTTTTATTGCGCTTAAATCCTGCTTTTCCTTTTCGGATAAACCTGAGTTTTCCCGAATAAAAAAATTCAAGCCCGCAGCTATCGTCAAAGGTAAGATTTTTTGCAATCTACAGGATTTTTTATTTGTGCTGCTTTACGGAATAAGCTTTTTGATTTTTTGCTATACCGTAATGGACGGTGTTTTTCGCT
>JAZNDN010000043.1:0-26062 GCA_045588085.1 Eubacteriales bacterium | reverse complement strand
GTATGACCTCTCAGGCGGTTCAGCAAATTAACAAGGGTGCTAACCTTGAAATCAAATTCTTTGAGGAAGGCTCTCCTTATTCCCTTTACGGTCAGACGATAATTAAGGGCAACGAGGACAACGAGGCTGTCGTCGCGGTGTTTGAGTATCTTTGCAATGAGGTCACACGGGAGCAATCCGAGAATTTCTATCCGGAAAAGATTTTCACCGATACAAAAAACAATGTTAAGAACTATCCCACCGCTATAAAATATTGCGATATGTCAAACAACACTATCCAAAGGAAAGAGGCTCTTATAGAGCTTTGGGAGAACAGTATTAAGGTTGACTAAAAAGCGGCGCGCCTATTGGGCGCGCCATCGTAATTAACTCTGAAAAGGATTTGAAAATGGCACAAAATAATATAAAGCTCTCGATACAGGGAGTATCAAAAACATACGAAAACAATTCCGGCAAGGTCGCTCTTAAGAGCGTTTCATTTGATGTTTATGCCGGTGAGTTCTTATCAATTCTCGGTCCCTCAGGTTGCGGAAAAACAACGCTTCTCAGAATACTTATCGGTCTTCTTGATGCAACCGACGGAAAAATATATCTGGACGGTGAAGATATAACCTGCGCGCCGCCGTCGGCACGCTCGATGGGCATAGTTTTCCAGAATTACGCGCTTTTTGAAAATATGACGGTTCTTGAAAACGTTGTTTACGCTGCATATCTGAAAGAGAAAAAGGCTGCAGGAAAGGCAGCGAACCGCAAGGAAATAAAGGCTTCGGTTTCGGCTCGCGCAATGGAGCTTCTTCAGCTTCTCGGCGTCAGTGAGTATGCAAAAAAGCACCCCTCGTCCCTCTCGGGCGGTCAGCAGCAGCGAGTAGCTATCGCAAGAACCCTTATACACAATCCCGACATCATGCTCTTCGACGAGCCTATGTCAGCGCTTGACGTTGCGACACGACTTCAGCTTCGCGACGTTATAAAGGGTATCCAGGCAAAATTCGGCACTACTATGATTTATATCACGCACGACCAGGAGGAAGCCTTTGCAATGTCTGACAGAATTCTGATTATGGAAAACTCGAAGATTGCTCAGCTCGGCACGCCCCACGAAATCATAAGCGCCCCTTCAAACGAGTACGTTAAGAATTTCGTTATAGACAATCTTAAGAAAAAAATTGACTCACTTTCAAAATACATAGAGGAATAAAATTCCGACTCATTTCTCGGAAAAGTTTAAGATATATGGAAAATTTAAAAGTAAATAAAAGGAGCGCTGTTCTGTCTTTACCGATAAAGATTGCCGTCGGACTCATTATGGTCTTTATGGTTATAGTGCCTCTTATAATCATGTTCTCGCGAATAAGTACAGAATCAATAAGCTCGGTTGTAAGCAGCGCAAGATTTCCTATTGCACTCAAAAATTCTCTTTGGACGTCTGCCGTAGCGACCGTAATTTCGGTTTCCTTAGCCTACCTTCTGGCATTGGCAACGGTAAGAGCTAATATCCCCGGCGAGAAGCTTTTCGGTATACTTCTCATCCTACCGATGCTCATCCCCTCCCTCTCTCACGGTATGGGACTTATAATTCTTTTCGGAAACAACGGAATTATAAAAAATCTGTTCTCCGACGGACCCTCTTCTATATACGGACCTCTCGGAATAATTATCGGCTCGGTTATGTATACCTTCCCCGTAGCTTACATTATGCTACGCGACGTTCTGAAATACGAGGATATGTCAGTCTACGAAGCTGCGGACGTTCTTGGTCTTGGCAAAGCACGCCAATTCTTCAAGCTCTCTTTGCCATATATGAAAAAACCGCTTATTGCCGCTTCGTTCAGCACATTCTCAATGATAATAACCGACTACGGAGTTCCCGCTATGATAGGCGGTAAAACCCAAACGCTCTCGCTCCTTATGTATAAGGAGGTTATCGGAAAGACGAATTTCGAAAACGGTGCTGTTCTCAGTATATTCCTTATTCTTCCTGCCATCGTTGCCTTCGTTGCCGACATTCTTAACAAGGAAAGAGCTAATACTTCTTTTGTAAAAAGAGAGGTCGATACAGGCAAGAGCCGAGCTTTGACTTACGTTTCGCTCGCGTTCTGCACCGTCGTCTCACTTCTCGTCCTTCTTCCCATTCTTTCTTTTGTTATTCTCGCATTTGCAACCAAGTACCCGGTAGATATGGGGCTGACGGTTGCTAACATTGCCGGAACCTTCGCCGGAAGCGGACTGAAATATCTTCTTAACTCTCTTTTGATTGCACTTCTTGCCGGTACCGTAGGCTGTATTCTTGCTTACGTAACGGCTTATCTCACCTCAAGAATGAAATCCGCTATTTCACGAGCCATACACCTTATCGTTCTTACCTTTATGGCAATTCCCGGTCTTGTTCTCGGTCTTTCATATCTTATGACTTATACAAAGATAATGAAGCCGATGCAGTATTTTATACCTATTATAATCATTGTTACCGTAAACATTGCACATTTTATAGCCTCACCATACCTTATGATGTATAACTCATTTGGAAAAATGAATGAAAATCTTGAAGCGGTAGGTCAGACGCTGGGTATCGGAAGAGTCCGTATGATAAAGGATGTTTTCCTTCCTCAGAATCTCGGCTCCCTTTGTGAGATGTTCTCCTACATATTCGTCAACTGTATGATGACGATATCCGCAGTATCCTTCCTTGCGAGCACACTTACCAAGCCGATATCTCTTATGATAACGCAGTTTGAAACTCAGAGCCAATTTGAATACGCCGCAGTCGTTTCTCTGATTATTCTGGTTATAAACATAGCGGTAAAGCTCGGAATAGAGCTTATCAAGGACAGACTTGAAAAAAGAAAATCCGTTTAAAAATAATACAAAAGAGGAAAAACAAATGGCAATTACCAAAAAGCAGTTTGATATTTTAGTTCTCCTTGAGAGAAAGTCCGAAACCGTTTCTCAAAGAGATATGGCGGCAGAAACAGGTATTTCCTTGGGAAGCGTTAACAAAACTCTCACCGAGCTTACCGAGCTTTCCTACGTAAAGGACGGTAAAATTACCGACGCAGGAATTTCAGCACTCGAGCCTTACCGCGTAAAGCGTGCGGTTTTCATGGCGGCAGGATTCGGCTCAAGAATGGTTCCCATAACGCTTAACACACCCAAACCCCTCGTAAGAATAAAGGGAAAGCGAATTATTGATACCCTTCTTGACGCTGTCGTTTCCGCGGGAATTGAAGAAATTTACATAGTAAGAGGATATCTGGCAGAGCAGTTCGACCAGCTTATCAAAAAATACCCCCAGATTACCTTTATAGAGAACCCCGTGTATAACGAAACAAACAACATTTCCTCAGCATACTGCGCGCGCCACCTGTTCGCAAACAGCTATTTCCTCGAGGCAGACCTCGTTCTTTACAACCCCAAGCTTATAACCAAATACCAGTATTCCACAAACTATATAGGTGTATATACCGACAGAACTGAGGACTGGTGCTTTATTACCGATAAAAACGGTATTGTTAAAAAGCTTACGATAGGCGGTACCGACTGTGTTCATATGTACGGTCTTTCCTACTGGTCGCGCGAGGACGGAGAAAGACTTGCTAAGCACATAGAGGAGGTTTACAACAACGCTCCCGGAGGTAAGGAGAGATACTGGGACCAGGTAGCCCTCGATTATTTCCCCGAAGAATACAAAATCAGCGTTCGTCCCTGCCTTTTCAGCGATATCGTTGAAATAGACACCTTTAACGAACTGAAGAAAATAGACCCGAATTACGCTATGTAAAGAGGCTGTCGCATTTAGGCATAGCCGTAAGAGAATCGAACCCATAAGGCTTTAAAAGATTCATTTCTCCCTACTCATCGCCAAAATTTTCTTAAATATTTCTATATTTCTCAAAAATCTTGGCTCGATTATGAAAAAATGCATTCTTTTAAAGCTGCTTCGCACCTTACGGCTAAGGGACGCTTAACAAAAATAAAAGGCGGCTTTGACCGCCTTTTTCATGGCAAAAAAGGAATAACTGAACAATGGACTTAATCCCCGATATAATAAAAAACGTTTTGATTTTATTCTTGATGATGATACCCGGTGTCATTATCAAAAAGTGTAAGCTTATGCCGGACGGCTTCGGTAAGGGTCTTTCTAATCTGGTTTTGTATATTGCTCAGCCGGCACTCATTTTTCTGGCATACGTAAGAGAATTTGATAAGGATATCCTTATCAACAGCCTTTGGGTAATTCTCTTTGCCGTTATAACTCACGTAATTTTCGCTATCACGTCTTTGCTTCTTTTCAATAATGCAGAGGACGCGAAGCGTAAAATGCTTCGCTTTGCCACGATATTCTCAAACGCGGCATTTATGGGCATACCCCTCATAGGTGCAGTTATGGGAGACGACGCGCTTATATATGCGTCGGTTTATAACATAATATTCAACCTCTTCCTCTGGTCGCTCGGAGTTAATATATGCACCAAGGAGGAAAAGGCGAAGGATACCTTTGGTATCGAGGCGGACGAGCTTGCGCTCCCCAAGGAAAGCGGCTCGCTTATGAAAGCGGTTCTTCACCCTGTCACGATTGCGGCGGCTCTTGGACTTGTGTTCTTCTTCTCGCCTCTTAACAGATACCTGAATGACTCAAACTACGTCGGCGGTATACTTTCCGATGCTCTCGGAATGCTCAAGGCTCTCGTGGCGCCTCTTTCAATGGTCGTTATCGGTATAAGACTTGCAGATATGAACCTCAGTGGCTTCTTTTGCGATAAATATCTTTATCTTTTCTTAGGATTGCGCCATTTTCTTTTACCGCTCGCGGTTGCCGGTATTATCCGTCTTGTATTTCTCGCTCCGATACCTATTTCGTGCGAAGTGCTTGAGGTCGTCGTAATCCTCGCCTGTGCCCCTGCCGCGAGCTCGGCAACCATGTTCGCGGAAAAATATGACTGTGATTCAGCCTACGTCAGCAAGCTTGTCGCGGTTTCAACGATAATTTCAATAGTTACAATGCCGCTGGTTATATTCATTTCCACGGTAGGATTATAATAAAAAAGGTAGGAAAAACCGCAACGGCTTCTCCTACCTTTTTTATTAGCTTTAAAACAAGGTTATTATGCATTTTGCATTAAGCGTTATGCATTGAATTTGCACCGTGCGCAAATTCCTATATCACGTATCCCTCCGGGGAGTCTATATTTCTTACGTGAGGGCAGGTGGGCTCAACTCTGTAATCGGGGTTGACGAAGCGCACCGCGTTCTTGATAACCGTCTGAATTTGGGGATTGTAATAGGTTTTGTAATTTTCGTCACCGGGACGGAAATAGAATATCTTTCCGTTGCCTCTTTCCCAAAGGCAGCCCGAGCGGAACACCTCGCCGCCTGAGAAGTTACTTATAAAGAGAAGCTTGTCAGGTGTGGGGATTGCAAAAGGCTCGCCGTACATTTCTTCCTCTTCAAGCGTTATAACTCTGTCAATGCCGCGAGTTATGGGGTGAGAGGGCTCGACTACCCAAAGTCTTTCTCTGTCACCGTCGCGCCAGGTGAGATGGCAGCCTGTACCGAGCAGATATTTGAAGGGCTTTGAGTAATGAGCGGAATGCAGGAAAATCGCGCCCATACCGGCAAGTACAGCGTCGCGTACCATATAAGCAACCTCGTCGGGCACCAGTCCGTGCCGCATATGTCCCCACCAGATGATAACGTCTGTGTTGTCAAGTATTTCCTTGGTAATTCCGCAGTTTTCGTCGTCAAGAGTCGCACATCTTACCTCAATGTCATCCTCGGCACCGAGAAAATCAGCGATGCATTTATGTATTCCGTCGGGATAGTTGCTCTGCCATATGCTGTCCGCTACCTTTTCGTGATAAAATTCGTTCCAAACCAAAACTCTTATCATAGCAGTTCTCCTTTTTATCAAAAGCTTTATATGTATATTATAGATTAAAATGGCAAAAAGTCAAGTGATACCGGCTAATATTTCCGATAAAAAACACGGTGCCGTATGACACCGTGTTTTTCTGCTTTAGTTAATCCGAGCTGCTCAGCTGCTGCAGAGGCAGGTATATTGAGCTTGTCGTCAGAATATCTTCTTTTCCAAGGTTTACGATTGTACACTCGGGGCAAGCGTATTCCTGCTGCTCGAGTGAATTTTGTGTTTTTTCTTGCATTTCATCAGATTCCTTTCTGAATTTATTACGAGTGGCTGTCATTGTAGACCTTTGCCGATGCACCGTAGCGTGCAATAGCCTCAACCAGCGCTGTCAGATTCTCTGGAGCGTTAATTGAACGAACGTAGTAAACGTAGCTGTTTACGGAATAGGTAAGAGCGGTACCGAGCGCCTCACCGTTTCTTTCAAAGCTGACGGTTATGAGCTCGTCGAACTGTGCTGCGTTAATTCCGTCGTAGATAAGCGTATACTTTCCGTTCTTATATGCAAGCTCCGAGACGTTGAAGCTTTTCGTACGTCCGCCTACCGTTACCTTAAGCGTAAGACCCTCTGCGTTCTCAGCGGAGAACACGAGTCTGAACGCAAGAGAGCTGTCAAGCACAAGTCCTATACCCTCAAGCGTTATTCCGTCGGCGGAGTTTGAGGAAAGGCTGAGTTTGTTCGTTATCTCGGCTTCCTCTGCCGTGTCGGATTCAATTCCCAAGCCTTCGGTAACCAAAGAATCGGTTTTGTATCCAACGTAGAGCTGAGCGCGTTCACCGTAGATAAGAAGATCGGTTACAACCGCTACGAGCTCCTTGTCGGAGGCGTAGTTTTTGAGAAGATACTCGCAATAGCTTCTTATGCTGAAGTCGGAGCTCGTTATCTGAAGCTCGCCGTCGGCATATATGCTTGCGGTAATAACGTCCCCCATTTTGTGAGGAGTTACGTCGCAGAAGGTGAATACGTATCTGCCGTACTCGTCTATCTTATAATCGGTTACGGTTACCAAAGCACCGTTTCCAAGCTTAAAGGTTGCGTATACGTCGCTGTATCCTTCGGGTACCTGAACTGCCCACAGCACGCTGATATCGTTATTAAGGCGTATTCTTGCGTTTATGAAGGAGAAGATAACCGAAAGCACGTAGGTTCCGTCATCCTTGGCTATGAAAGCCAGACGTTCGCCGTTTTCCGACGTGAAATATCCGCTCGGAGCCGAGCCGCCTTCAACCGAAAGTGCCGTGTATTCACCGTTTGTACCCTTCGCGAAGATTACCTTGCTGCTTGCGTTGGCAGAGTCTGCAAGAGTAAGACCTTTAAATTGATTGGTTATTACAGAGCCGCCGCTGACGGTTACCGTTTCCGTAAGACCGCCTGCCGAATCTCCTGCTTTGAAGAGCGTAAGAGAAGATGCGGAATAGTCGATAGCGGAAAGGTCGAAGATACAGTCAATATAATTTATATTGATTTTTGCATTTACTGCGAAATTCTCGTGGGTAACGAAGGGAGTAGTAGCCTTAGACGCAGCGGTCTTGTAGAATCTGACGTTTTCAAAGGTCAGGCTATTTTCGGTGTTTTCCGTTTTCGTGGAGTTGGCTCTGTATAAGAAGGAGCCGGAGCCGTCTATAACTATATTACCGTTTTTGAAGGTAATTCCGAGAACATTGCTGTTTCCGTTGCTTGAATCTACGGTAGGACGTATAAGCATGGTTTTTTGGAAGGTCACGGTTTTATTGTTAAGGTCTACTGTAAGATTCTTATGTAAGCCGAAATTATTCAGGTCGGTCGTAACCGTACAATTAGCACGAACGAACATAACCGCATCCTTTGAGCGTGAGGCGTATTCCGAAGCGAAGAATGATGCTGCCGCGTTGCTGAAGGTGTAGCTTCCGTTGGCATTCTTATGGAAATAAACGACCGGGTAGCTGGATACGCTTGCGTATTCCGCCGGGATAAGTCCGTAGGGGGTAGCAAGCGAGTCAACCGCGAGTGAATACTCGGTGAACTCAGCGTCAGCCTTGGGGTTCGAGAACGTGCAATAGCCGTCCTCGGTAACGAAGACTTCCTTGGTAGCGGAGCCGCCCTCTGCTATACGGAGAACGGTGTATTTTCCATTTTCGTTTTTCTCAAGCTCAATGGCGTTGTTATCGCCCTTGACGGTTGCTATTGAAGTGCTGCTCATATCTTTTGCAACTACGCTACCGCCGATGAGCTTAACGGTAGTGTGAATGTAGTCGTTATCAATCTTCGAAAGGGCGAAGAGCGTTGACAGTGCACTCGGTGCATTGCTGTAAAGGTCAAAGGTGCAGTCGTTAAAGATAACGCTGGCGTTGGTAGGTGCCGAGCTCCAGGAGTTCTTCACGATGCTTGCGCCTGTCGCACCTGCGACGTAACCTATTTTAACACCGTCGAAGAGGAAATTGAATTGCTTTACTGCCGCGTTGTAGTCGTAGGTTGAAATGTTTACACCGGTTACGTCAATCAGCGGCTTGTTCTCAAGAAGGAGCTCTCCGTTAATAACGGTGATGTTGGTGGGGAAGGTTCTCTTGCCCTGCGCGTTGAATACGGTTGTGGTAGCAGTGAGCGTATTGCCGCCGAGGTCTATGAGCACGTTTCCTTTTATGAAGCTCAGGTTGTTGGTAACCTCACCGCTCCATACGTAATCGTCTCTCAACAGTACTATAAGGTCAACGTCCGTCTGAGTCTGAGCGTATCCCAGAGCGCTTGACGTGCTCGTATTGATAAGAACGTCGGTACCAAGTACGCATTCGCCGGACTTATTGAATACCAGAAGAGGATATTTCTCAACGTCGTCGAAGAAGGAGACGGGTATCCTTCCGTATTTAGTCATATACGGGTCGGAGCGCTGCTCTGAGGTGGAAATAAGAAGCTCTGCACTATTTGCAAGATTAACGTTCGTTACGGTTTCAACCGATTTTACGTCGTCTATGTAAAGCTTTGCGCTTCCAAGACCGGTATGCTCGGTGCTGACGGTCAGCGTCTTGGTTTTTAGAGGAGCGTTTTCATAAAGCGTGTCATAAACCGTATATTCAAGCTCGACGTTAACCCATTCACCTGCTTTGGTGATAATATTCTTGACGGGAACGTTATAATCGGTAACTCCGTTTGCCGATGAGGTAACACCGTTTATTCCAACCTGAACGTAGCGGGATACGGTGTCGTATATTCTGAAGCTTACCGTGAAGCGTCTGCCAAGGTCATCGGCCGATACCGCACCGGATTTTACAGCACCGGTAGTGGTGAGTAGCGTGCCGTTCTGACTTACGTAATGAGGGTGAGTGTCACGGAATTGCTCTCTTATGGGGAATTCGGATACGGAAAGCGCCAGGCTTCCGTCGGGTGCCTCGATAATTTCGTATTCGGGCGTTACCTTTATTCCACCGAGGCCGTTTTCAAAGTCGACGTCAAGCACGGTTGTTTCGCCTGCAGTCTTAAGCTCCGTGAGCAGTATTGCTACGGTATCGCCCGGCTTTGCAGCTTCAACGAGCTCGGTTACGTTAACGTCGTAGTAGCCCTTGCCGTAAAGATAAACCGTATCTATCAGCGAGCCGAGAGACGCGGAATCCGGCGAGGAAATCTCAAATCCCGAGAGGGAGCGAACCGCAAGCACGTTCGAAGCCTCGTTTTCAACCTTTATTCTGAATTTGAAGCTATCGGGCTTCGCACCGTTTGAGAATACGGTGGAGGAAACGTCGGGAACGGTGAAATAATAATAGGTTCCGCGATTTCCGCTGACGGAGCTTACGCTATCGGAATGGATTTCGTATCCTGCCTCAAAGCTGTAAGTAGTGCTCTTGGCAAGAGGAAGGCCGTTATCGCCGACTATGCCTGCGGGCACGGTTAACGTATAGGACGTTCCGTCACTGAGAGTTTCGCTCTTGAAGGTCCACTCGGTATTTCCGTACAGCGATGACCATTCTCCCGAAACGCTTCTGCCGTTTCCGTCCTTGACGGTTATCTTCGCTATCTCGGAGGAGGGAACAGCGCCCGAGAATTTTACGATTATCGGAGCGTTCGTGGGCATAAAGGTATAGTCGGTGTCGCGGTGTACGTACAGCACGCTGACAGCGTCACCCTTCATATAGTAGCCGGAAAAAGCAAAGAGTGCGTCGTATACGTCGGTTCCGTATTTCATATCCTTGCCGTATCCGAGCGTGTGTCCGAGAGGAACCTCAAACCATACCGTAGGAACGTTATGAGCGCGGCAGGCGTTGATTACCTCGTTCGAGGTTTGGTAATAGGTGGGGTCGTTAAGGTTTGCAGTTATAAAGGTGGGAGCATGTGCCTCGGTGATGTTTTCACCGCCGGTTCCGCAGCTGCTGAAGATGAAGTCGGCACCGGAGTCAATAGCCTCACCGCCGTATTCAAGCCACGGCTGCTTTTCGCCTCCGTCTATTATACCGACGGTTTCGGTGAGTCCTGCCTCGTAGCGAGTTTCACCGCTGTGTCCTTCAAATATTTTTTCCTCAGCCATCAGCTCGGGGTGCTCCTCACCGAGAAATACCATCCATCCGCCCTTGGAGTTTCCGTAAACGCCTATGGCTTCCTTGTCAAAGCAGTAGGTTTCAGGCTCGGATAAGGAAAGATAACGGATAAATCTCATTGCGGCTGTGTTTATTTTCTTATCGTTATAGAACTGAACTGAGTAGGTAACACCGTCGCCGGTAGGCTGACCTATGGCTGCGGAGCCTACGTCAAAGAAGCCGTAATGGTCGTCACGCTCCATAGGGACGTATCCGTAGTCAAAGGTAATTCCTGCGTAGCCGTTAAATACGTATCCGTTGAGCTGAGGGCGGTCTGCCGTCTGAGTACCGCTCACGGTATGCGAGCCGGAGCCGGCAAGACACATTACGGGCACCTCTTTTGCGGGGCTCGTCGGGTATACCATATGCATATAAAGGCTAAGGTCCATAGGCGAGCCGTCTGCTTTCACACAGTCGGTGATTGTCTGAGCAAGCGTGTATTCAATGTCTACGTAGATTCCGTTTTCGCTGGGCACTTTACCCTCCGGGTCACTGTACCATACAGCAGAGGAGCCGTCATATCCGTTACGCGTCGCTTTACGGTTTCCGTTTTCATCTACCCATTTAACGATAGTTGCAGGTCCGCCGTTAATTCGTCTGTGGGCAAAGTAATTGCGGAAATCGTTATTCCATACGCTTACTATGAATTCAAGCGTTCCGTCAGCGCAGTGCTTATCTATTTCCCAGTAGGGAAGATTGAACTCTGCGGTATAACCTGCGGGAACCGTAAGGTTCTGCGGATAGCTGCCTTTGGGAATTTGTTCTATACCGTCGAAATACTTACCGTTTTTAATAGATGCGCGTAGGCCTTGAACCGACCAATCAAGGTCAGGGCTTACTGCACGTGAATTGTTAAGGTAGTCGAGAATTACTACCATGTATCCGCGCTCAAGCATATCCTTTATGATATTTACGTCTGTATCGGTACCTATTCTTTCGATTTTGCTGTTGACAACGTATACCGCAATAGGCGTTGCGTCAAAAGCGACACCGGGTACAACCTCGGTGCTTTTGTCGAGGTACACCGAGAGCTCGACGGGGATTCCGATATATCCGTCGTCAGCAATGCTTATGACACCGTCACTCACGCGGTAATCCGCTGCAAGTGCGGCTTCAATGTCGGTCATAGCGTCTGTAACCTCCTTGTCTTCGTTTGCAAATACGGTGATGGCAGCGAATATCGCTACTATTACCGCAAGCATAATCAAGAGTGAAAATACCTTTTTTCTCATATCGAAAAAGTCCTTTCATTTTTACGGAAACGGCAGTTGTTCTCTTAAAAATATAAAGCTTTAGTTTCCGTTCTAAAAAAATTATATCATTTTAACTCTTGACAAGGTATGACAGCGCGTGATAAAATACTGACAATAAATGCTATATTACTGACGAAAGGATGCCGGGTATGATAATTCAGCACAGCAACTTCGGCTCGCAGAGCATAATAAGGCCCGGATGGCATATCGGGTACCATACGTTTGGAACGCATATGCATCAATTTTCGGAGCTCCTTTACGTTCACGAGGGAAGTATATATTCAACGGTCGGTGAAAAGCGTGAACTCGTAAGCGCAGGTCAAATGTCAATTATTACACCCTTAAAACCGCACAGTACATATTCTCACGAGCCGTGTAAAATGTTTTTATGCGTTTTTTCCAACGATTTTATCTCTAATTTCATTTCGGAAGAGGAGCTGTACCGTGGGTATGAAAGCTCGGTTTTCACACCGTCAAAGGAGCTTGCGACGTATATAAACGCCAAGCTTTACGATTCTACGCTCGCCTTCGGCAGAACTCGCACACAGGAGTCCTACCGAACGGCTAAGGCGTGCTTCAACGCCATTTTCGACGAGTACGTGTCCTCGGTTGGCGTGAGGACTGAAAAGGTGACAAATAATGCACTTTCGGGAATTTTGCTTTATATGGCAAATCACTTTCGCGAAGATATATCACTGTCGACTGTGGGGAAGGCGCTCGGATACACTACGAGCTATATATCCCATTGCCTGCAGGCCCTGCCTAATATGAGCTTTTCCGATATACTTAACTCTCTCAGAATTGAGTATGCTAAGGAGCTTATCTCTACACGTAAAATATCTAACGTAGAGCTTGCTTACGAATGCGGATTTTCCTCTGAACGTACCTTCTACCGCGCCTTCGTAAAAAATATGGGAATTACTGCGAAGCAATACGCACAGATGAGCGCGGAGGAGAAAAAACATGCTACGGGCCACAATGGCTCGACACGGAAAAATGCATAATTTTTTGCGCTTCATACCGCCGGAAGCGGTGATCGGAGCTGAATAATTTGTGAAAGGAGACCGTTGCGTGAATTTCAAAATGAATATTCCGGCTGCCGTGAAGGAAATACTTGGCAGACTTGCAAATTCAGCTCACAGAGCTGACGTTGTGGGCGGGGCAGTGCGTGACGCGCTTCTCGGTAAAGAGCCCTCGGATTTTGACATAACGACAAGCGCCCTACCAGAAGAGATAAAAGAGGTGTTCAAAAACGAAAAAACCGTCGATATCGGAATACGTCACGGCACAGTAGCGGTTATTCTGAGCGGAAAGCAATACGAGATAACCACATACCGAATAGACGGAGAATACCGTGATAACCGCCACCCCGTGTCAGTTTCTTTCTCGAAAAATATAAAGGACGACCTCTCGCGGCGCGATTTTACCGTGAACGCTATGGCGTATAGCGAGGAATACGGCTTGACGGATGAGTTTTGCGGCAGGGAGGATTTGGAGCATCGCATAATCCGTGCCGTAGGCGAGCCTGAATTGCGTTTTTCCGAGGATGCCCTGCGTATTCTGCGCGCGATACGGTTTGCCTCAACGCTTGACTTTGAGATAGAACCCAAAACAGCTGCGGCTCTTGAGGAGAAAAAGAGCGGACTTGCAGACGTTTCCGGGCAGAGAATTGCTGTCGAATGGAAAAAGCTTCTCGCAGGCGTCGGCTCTTACCGTATATTAAGCGAGTATAAAAGCATAATTTCCGCGGTGCTGCCACAGCTTTCGGAAATGAAATTACCCAAGCTCTCCGTATGGCAGGAGGCCACAGTCCCGGAGCGCGAGCTTATGCTCTTTTATCTCAATTCGGATACCGAGGGATTCCGCAGTGCGAAAGCGCGCCTTAAGAGCGATTCGGCAAGCTTGAAATTCGGCACTGCCGTTCTTGATATAATGAAGAAATTACCCATAAAATGCAGCACGGGGCTATATCGGCTGTTGGTGGACTGCGAGGACGAGCCGCTTGTTTGTGCACTTCGTATCGGAGCGGCACTCGGTGTATCGTCCTATGCGGATTTTGAGCTTTGTCAGGCGAAAATAGCCTCCGGGCATCCGAGGAAGGTAGGAATGCTTGCGGTGTCGGGTACTGACGTTCTTGCGCTCGGTATTCGCGGTGAAGCCGTAGGGCGTATTCTGTCGGAGCTTTTGTGGCGTGTCACCGTTGGGCAATGCGAAAACTCGCGTGAGGCACTCGTTGCCGAAATAAAGAGAATTAAGCTCTAACGCACGCTCACGTCAGCGAAGATATAAAGCATAAGGACAAAATAAAGGCGAAGAGTAGTCACGGAAGACAAGAAGTCACCGGGACATACTTTTCGCTTTTTTGCATTTGACCCGATAGCGTGTGCGGATTTTTCGGTTTTTGGGGTATTTTTTAGAACTGTGGAGCCATTGCCGTAATTTTCTATTGACTAAAGCTTTCATTTATGCTAAAATGTACTTTAATAATCGTGCACGCCCATACGGTGTGCAGAAGGAGTAGGCTATGGCGTTTGACGCTTGTATGATGAGGGCTCAGCTTTCCGAGTTTTCGCGAGAGTTTCCCGAGGCTAAAATTGAAAAGGTGCTTCAGCCGGCAAACGACGAGATAGACCTTGCCATTCATTACGGCAAATCCTCGCGCCGCCTGCTTTTTAACGTCGGACCGAATGCCCCAAGGCTTCAGCTTACCGACACGGCAAAGGAAAATCCCAAGGCACCGCCGATGTTCTGCATGTATCTCAGAAAACGCCTTACGGGTGCCAGAATTATCGGGGTATCTCAGCCGTCCTTTGACAGAATTGCCGAATTTAAGATTTCGGGCTACGACGAAATGGGCTTTCCTACACAGATGACGGCAGTCTGCGAGATAATGGGCAAATATGCCAATTTTATACTGCTTGACGGAGAGCGCAAGATTCTCAACGCTCTCAAAATCATAGATTTTTCGGCAAGCACCGTGCGCCAGGTTCTGCCCGGATTCGTATACACCGCGCCTGCAATGCAGAACAAGCACTCTCCTCTCGAAATATCCGAGGAGCTTCTGCGCGAAGCCGTTGCCGCTTTTCCCAAGGAAAAGAGCGCGGAAAAATTTATTACCTCGCATTTTTCGGGTGTGGCAACGCAGATAGCGCATGAGCTTTGCTACCGCGCGACAGGAACGACGGACGTGCCTATGTGCGAGATAAACTCCGATGCGCTGATTTCGGTTCTTCTCGACTGGCAGAGGCTTCTCATAGAAGAACGCTACACGCCTACTGTCGCACTCGACAAATCAGGCAAGCCTCAGGATTATTCCTATATGGATATCGGCTATCTCGGAGATTACGTGCAAATACGGAAATTCGACACCTTTTCCGAGCTTTTTGACCTCTATTTTGCCGAAAAGGACAGACTTGAGCGTATTCATCAGCGCGCAAAGGACATAAGCACTCTTCTTAATAACGCTAAGGCGAGAACCGAGCGAAAGCTCGCTATTCAGCGCGAAGCACTGGCGGACAGCTCCAAGGGCTCGGAATATAAGAAATACGGCGACCTCATCACAGCCAACATTTACAGAATAAAAAGAGGCGCGGAAAGCTTTGCCGTGCAGGATTACTATTCCGAGGGCTGTCCCGAAATTACGGTTCCTCTTGATTCAAGACTGACGCCTGCGGCAAACGCGCAAAGAATGTATAAGCTTTATGCCAAGGCAAAGAAGGCTAAGGAGGTTCTCACCGAGCAGATTGCTCTTTGGGAGGCTGAGCTTTCCTATATAGAAAGCGTCAGGGCGTTTCTTGAAAATGCCGAGTGCGAGCAGGACCTCTCCGATATAAGAGATGAGCTTTTCAAGTCGGGATACGCCTCCCGTATGAGAGGATATAAGCCTCCTAAGCTAAGCCCATCAAAGCCTATGTCATTCGTGACCTCGGGCGGATTTGTGCTGCTCGTCGGCAGAAACAATCTGCAAAACGACAGACTGACGCTTAAGGATGCGGATAAGGACGATATATGGTTTCACACGAAGGACTACCCCGGCTCTCACGTGATACTCGTGACGCGAGGCGAGGAGCCCTCCGAGCGTGATTATACCGAGGCTGCGGGAATTGCGGCAGGTTATTCAAAGGCGTCCTCCGATACCGTTGCGGTAGATTATACCAGGGTGAAAAACATAAAAAAGCCGGCAGGCTCGCGCCCGGGATTCGTTACCTACAAAACGAACTTCACGGCGTACGTCAGACCGATTAAGAAAATAGAAAGCGACTGAGTTATGGTAGACCTTACAGGACTTCACAAGCATTTTATACTTGAGCATCTTTCCGAGGGAGAGGTTGCCGTGGATTTTACTATGGGAAACGGTAACGACACTCTTTTCCTCTCGAAGACGGTAGGCGAGTCGGGGCGCGTGTACGCCTTTGATATACAACAGAAAGCGCTTGAGTCAACGCGCGCCAAGCTTACAGGTGAAGGCGCGCCCGAAAATTACAGGCTCATCTGCGCCTCGCACCACAGAGTCAAGGAGTTCGTCAAGGAGCCGATAAAGGCGGGAATGTTCAATCTCGGCTATCTTCCGGGCGGCGAGAAATCCCTCACTACGTTAAGAGAAACCACCTTTGCCGCAGTTGAGGCGGCAATAGAGCTGCTTTTGCCCGACGGAGTTCTTATCGTTGCCATATATCCCGGGCATGAGGAGGGGGAGCTTGAGGGAAATATGCTCAGAGAGTATTTCAAAACCCTCTCCCGCTTCAGAATCTGCGCCTCGGAGTTCAGAATACTCAATTCACCCGCATCGCCCTATTTCTTCCTGATTGAAAAATCTCCGAGAACGAATTTCGGAAAATACGGAGAATAAAACGTATTTAGTCCCGGCACGCTGTCGGACTTGCTTTATGAAAATCTTTGCCTGTGACGGCAGAAAGGAGAGCTGTATGAAAAGTAAATTTCGCGTTATAGCAGCAATTTTGCTCGTTATAACCCTGTTTTTTGCATTGCTGCTCTCAGCTTTCGCAGGCAATGGAAATGATTATGACTACACCCACCGAGGTTCTCCCGAAAACACCGTCATAAGCGGTACCTCAATTCTTGAGGGGTATCTCGGAAAGACCGTTTCGGAATATGAAAGGGAATTTCTCGCAAGATTTTCCGATATTTCTCTCACTTACAGTGCCGTTATTCCCACGGAAAGAGTAAGCACCGAATACGACGCGGATGCCGATACTCTCACGGTTGTGGCAGAGTCATATACTTACACCTCCGACGGCAAAAGCTTCTCTTGGATACCCGTTTCTGTTGAGTATGTTTCCGAGGAGTATACCTACACTCACGGGGAGCCTTTGGTTATTTCTTCGGTTGAGCCTCCGCAGGCGGACGCCGCGGTTACTGTGCGCTATACTGCCGAGGTGTCGGTTGAGGCGGCTGATATAAATATTCTTTCCAATCTGCTTTACGACACCGCTGAATATCTCGGAGAATCGGAAAACTATATAGCCGCGCTTGAGGAGTACCGCGAGTATCTTCACGAAAAGATGCTTTACGACGAGGCGCTTGCAAAATACAATAAGTATCTTGCGGATAAAGAGGAATACGACGGGCAGCTTTACGCCTACGAGAATTATGAGAACGCTGTATCCGAGTATAACGCCTCATACGCGAAATATCTGGAGTATCTGGCTAAGCTTGAAGCAATGAGTGACGAAACCGAGGTTTACGAGGCGTATCTTGCCAAGCTCAGTACCGTAAGGGAGCATCTTAAGATACTTGACACGGCTAAGGTGGAAATGACTGACGGCAGGTCGCTCTATTCCGCAATATTGGGTTCCACCGTTGACAGCGTCATAGAAAACAAATCGGTCTTTACAAGCGATGCTTACGGTGCATCTGCCGAGGTTATTGATATGGCAGCGGAATCGACCGAAAATCTGCGCGCTCTGCTAAAGGAATATTACGCCAAGAGTACGGAAGAGAAAAAATACAACTATTATATAATAAATTACGACAGATTTTGCGAGGCTTTTTACGGACTGACCGCATCGCTGGATAATCTTTACAGAATCGATCAGGTCAGAAAAACGTTGGTGTTCGAGGGTAAGGAGAAAAAATATCTCATCCTCGTAGCACAGCTTGCTCTGGTGACCGATTGCCTGACAGACGGTGACGTCAAAGACCTTGACGGAAAGGTGGCGTATAATACCAACTGGAAAATAGCAAATCAGACCGTAAATCAGATACTTGAGAATAAAACCTACCTTACCGACACCGATAGCGCGGCGCCTCTTGCCGAGGGCTATCCTCAAGAGGTCAAAAGACCCGATTATCCCGAGGAGGTGGCAAAGCCCGAAAGACCAGTGCGTCCGCAGAAGCCGGTAGCACCGCAGCCGGTGGACAATCCCGGTACGGCACCGAAGACTGTCGAGCCGCCGGTCGAGCCCGTGGCGTCCGAAAGGGTGATTGCTATAACCAAATCGCTCTCTCAGAACGAAAAAGAGCTGCTGGCAAGGCGGTATAATGCCGATGAGCTTTCTCAAAGAGCCGAGACAACCGCCCCCTACGCATTCGTGCTGAGTACCGAGCTTACCCGCTCACTTGCTCCAACCGATTACGCGGTAAGCTTCTATTCGGAGCAGCCGGAGTCTTCGGATATTCCGATATACGTGACCGAGGCAGAGAAGGGAACACCGGCGGTGTTCGAAGGTCAGATTCCCGAAAAAACGAGCGATGCCGAATTCGATTACGTGTTTTCAGGCTGGCAGACTCTTGAGGGCGAGCCGGTATCCTTGCTTTCCGTTGAGGGTGAGCTTAAGCTCGTGCCGATTTTTCAAAGTGTCAGAAAATCCTACAAAATAAGCTGGATAGTAGAGGGTACGACCTTTGAAACTCTTGCCGAATAC
Organism: Eubacteriales bacterium; assembly: GCA_045588085.1. Taxonomy (GTDB): domain Bacteria; phylum Bacillota; class Clostridia; order Oscillospirales; family CAG-272; genus UBA1740. The sequence continues at coordinate 7,463 of JAZNDN010000043.1, read as the reverse complement.
GGCAGTATTCCCACGTGGCAGGGCGCAGAGCCACCGAAAAAAGCCGACGAGGGTGATTATACCTACGTATTCACCGGCTGGAGCACCGAGCCTTGCGCGGTGAGCGGCGAAGCCGAATACGTGGCTCAGTTTGAAAGGCGGTATCTGTTGCCGCTTTCCTCGGGCGGTGCTGCAATAAGCGACGACGGAAGCGTTATAACAGCCGACTGCGGACTATCCACCGACACCGAATTTGATATCGCGACGCTTGTCAGTCGCGCAGCGGGAAGCCGCGGAATCGTCCTGAAAACTGCTCACGGTGAGGTGAGCTTCTCCTATTCTGAAACCGCCAAGCTCAAAGCCGCGGGAGTCTGTAAGCTTTCGCTTAGCGTAATCAATAAGGGTAACGTTTCCTACGTTTACGGAGTGTCGCTTCTCAACCCATACGGCCAGAGCGTTTCCCACGGTTCTCAGATGCAGCTCGCATTGGCATGCAGCCTGACGTACAGTGACGCTCTTGTCCTCTATTCTGTTGACGGGGGCGAGCGAAATTATAAAAGCTTCGGACTTGCCAACGGAGTTCTCAGTTTTTCTGCAGACGCGGGAAAAATATACACGCTCACGCCCGAATATTCCGTTTCCGTTCATTCGGGTGAGCTCGTAAGCATTTCATCCTCGGTCAGCGTTGCCGTTCCCGGTGCCACCGTAACGCTGGAAATCGCACTCGGTGACGGCGCGCTTCTTGACAGAATTATCGTTACCGCCTCCGACGGTACGCCTATTCAGCTGATAGGAGGAAAATCCTTCATAATGCCGTCTGCCGACGTTGACGTTGCAGCGGTAGTCAGACTTAAAACCTATACCGTGACGTTCGTTTCGGACGGAAAGGTTGTTTCTACTCAAAGGCTTGAGCACGGACAAATACCGCAGACGCCCTCAAAGCCGACTAAATACAACGACGGTAAATATTCATACAAATTCCTCGGCTGGAGTCCCAAGATTGCCGAGGCTAAGGGGGATACCGTGTATGAAGCGGTATATGAAAAAACGCTTCTTCCGCCAAAACCCAAGCAAGATGGACTGATAATATCCGACCGCGTTAAAAAAATACTGATAATTGCTGTGGTTCTGCTCTCTTTGGCATTTATAGGCCTGGTGTGCGGAATCGTGTTCCTCGTGCGCCATATTCTTAAGAAAAAGCGCGGCACGCCCACCGCTCCCGACGGTGACGACTCGCCTCAAGGAACGGATGGGGAGAGCAGCTCCGATTTACCGCGCGGCTCACCAACTGACACCGACGTGCTCGGTGCGTCAGACGGAGAAAAAGTGGGTGAGGCGTCTTTGGAGCCCGAGAGTCCCCCGGACAGCCCGAGTGAATAAAACGGTTTATTTAACGCCGCAAACCCAAAAAACGTGTAAAAAAGGACGCTTGTCGTCCTTTTTTCGTGTTTTGGGGCGTTTTACCGCACCTCGCGTAATAAAAATTTACTTTTTTGTTGCAAAACTATTGATTTGTTGGAAAATAAATGCTATAATCTTCATGTGCATATTATAATAATATTTAGGTGCAGGCGCCTTGCGCTCCTGCTCCTGTGCAAAAAAACACAAGAGGTGAGTTTATGAAAACAGGAAAATGGCACTCAAGGATTGTCATTTCGTTGCTTATGGTGCTGGTACTGATGTTCAGCATTCTTGCCGTAACGGCATCTGCAACGAGCACCGTGCCCGACGATGTCAGTGATGGCATAAGCTACGATGAGCCGTGGTATAGAGTTGAATATATACCCGCCACCGATAGCGCAAAAGCCAGAATTGACATAAGGATTAAAACCGACTGGGCAAGCTACGGTGATATCACTAAAGAGGATTTGGCTGCGATTGAGGACAGATTCTTAGAGATTGCGTATCAGCTCGTATTTGATACGGTAATGGCTGAGGACGACTCGGAAACCGCAGATGCTGACAGCGGACTTTCCACGGTTCTTCTTTCGACAGAGCTCGGCGGAGGTATGACTCTTCCCGACGACCTTGAGCATATTGATATCAATCGCCTTGAGCAGTTTATCAAAGACCATTTCGGTGCGGCTGATGAAACCGAAATAGATGACGCAAAGGAAAAGATTGACAACTACCTTGCGGGTGATTACGATACCATTATTTCTATCGGTGTTGATAAGTATGCTCCCGACCATACCCTAGAGGAAATCAAGGAGAAGGCAGAACACATATTCCAGACGGTAATCGAAAGCGTTTACAAGGACGATTCGACTGCAGCTGCCGAAAAAATTCAGGCTTCCTCCGAGAAAATGGAGGAAATTGTTAAAGAGGTAGAGGAAATCTACGAATCCGGTGAGAAGTTCACCATTGAGATTAAGGATGTTATCCCTTCTCTTAACAGCGTTTCTCTCGACGGCACCTACGTTTACGACGGCGGTAAATTCATTCTTGAAGGACTTAAGGAAATATTAAGAAACCTTCCCAAGATGAATGAGATTGCAGATTTCGAGGACGACGAGATGCTTCTCGAATATGCGGTTGAGTCAGACTTTATCTTTGGTGAGGTTGATTTCGACCTTTCAATAGGCTTCGAGGGAGATTGCTCCGAGATAAGAGCGGTAGCAGGTATCATTGCGGATTACGTATCCTTTGAGGAGCTTTCCGACGGAACCGTCAGTGTAAGCGTTGACGTTCCCCGCAAGTTCTCCGATGCAATTGTAAAGGCTCTTGATAAGGACACCGTTTCCGATGAGCTCAAGCATAAGATATTCTCGCTCATGAGCAAGGACGCGAATGATATTTACGCGTACATAAAAGACCTCTCCTTTGATGAGGTGATAGAGCTTCTTGAGGCTGTTGACTTTGAGTCGATTCTCGATAAAGAGGCAATCAAGCAGCATATAGACCTCTCGCATCTTTCCAACCAGGAAATCGTTGATAAGATAGCGCAGTACGAGGGCTATTACAATAAAGCTCTCAGCCTTGTTACCAAGGTTATGAATAAGCTTCCCGAAAGCATTAAGAGCAAGACGCTCTTTGACGTATACGACGGCAACGGAAGCTTTGCTGTATCCATTGACAAGCAGGGTGTTGACGTAGAAAAGATACTTGAATCGGTAGGCGGCAGATACGGCTCGCTCATCTCGGCGTTCCTTGACCAGACTACCATAGACGTCAAAGCAGAATTTTCTCTTAATTTTGCTGCTGTCAACAGAGTAACCTATATGCTTGACCGGAGCACCGTTCTCTCCGACGGATTCCTTCCCGCCGGTGCTGACGTAGTGTTCTTCGCAAACAAGACACAGCACGGGGGCAGACGCATCACCGCATGGGTTGACAGCGAAGGTGTTGCCTATACCGAAATGCCCGACGAGGATATTGTTCTTTACGCATATTTCGGCTCCAGCCTAAGTCTTACCTACAATGACACTCTCACAAAGGTGTATAACGGTGAAATCAGCTACATTGAGCTTGATGCAGTATATACTCCCTCCGCACTCGGAGCTTCTTACAGCGTAACGTACAAATGGTACAAAGGCTCGGTTGCAGACGAAAATCTCATCGAAAATGCCAGCGCTGACGCGTTCGGCGTACGCAACGTAAATGAGAGCGGTACGTACATATGTGTTGTAACGGTTGACGAAGCAGGATTTATCACCTCCGAAACCGCTACCTTCACCGTAACCATTACCAAGAAGCAGATAAACGTATCCGCAGCAAGCTGGAATTACGATGCTTCATCGCCCTTCTTCTATAACGGGGAGGCGCAGAGGGTATCGCTTAACGGGCTTCCCGCAGGCGTTGAGGTAACCTACGAAAACAATGAGTTCACCGATGCAGGCGTATACACCGCAAGCGCTACCTTCGAATCTGCCGATGCGGATAATACCGAGATAGTAGGTACGGTTCCCAATCTTGAATGGGAAATCAAGAAGGCAACCTACGACATAAGCGGACTTCTGTTCGAGGACCTTATCGTTGAGTACGACGGAAAGCCTCACGGTATAAAAATTCAGGGTACGCTTCCTACAGGTCTTAAGGTTACTTACACTCCCGAAGTAAGCGCAGTAGGTACTTATACTATGAAGGCAACCTTCGTAGTTGACAAGAACCACAACGAGCTTGAACCCTTGACCGCAACTCTTATAATCCTTCCTCGCGAGATAGCAGGTATTGAATTCAGCTACACCGTTGACGGAGAGATTGTTGTTGAAATAATTTCCAAGGATCCTCTCGGCGAGGGTGTTACGGTAACTCTTGAGGACCTCACCGAAGATTATGCAAATATCGACCTCAGTGCTATTGCAGACGGCAAGAGCTTAACTCTCGGCGTTGCATACGATATCTCCTTCCTTAAGGACGGTGCGGCATTCGAGGCGAAGGACGGCAGATTTACCGTTAAGCTTCTCATTCCCGAAGCTCTCAGAGCAAAGAGCAACCTTAAGGTAATTCATATTGCCGATGACGGTGCTATCACTCTTATGGACTCCGAGCGCGACGGTGACTACATGGTATTCGATACCGAGCATTTCTCGGTATACTCCATAATCTTCGAGGACGAAAGCGAGCTTAATCTCTGGTGGCTGTGGGTTCTCATTGCAGTTGTCGCAGCTCTCGCAGTAGCAGTTGTAGTGCTTCTCATTATCAAGCGCCGCAAGGCTAAGCCCGAAAATCCCGACGATAACACTCCCGAGCATACTCCTGCTCCCGAAAACAATGATGAGGCTCCCATAGAGGAAACTCCCGCAGAAGAAGCTCCTGTAGAGGAAGCTCCCGCCGAGGAAGCTCCCACCGAGGAAGCTCCCGCCGAGGAAGCTCCTGCAGAGGAAGCTCCTGCCGAGGAAGCTCCTGCAGAAGAGCCTGCACCTGCTATCGTAATTGCTGACGACGACAGTATCGTCGTTGACGGTAACGTGGTATACATCAGATACAGAAGCTCCTTCACCTCAAGACTCATTCAGGCAGAAGAGCTTATCCAGGATTACTACACCAAGATTAAGAACTACATTCTCTCCTTCAAGGGCGTTAAGGCAAGAACGAGCTTCAATTACGAGGCGTTCAACAAGGGCAGAGCACAGTGCGTAAGACTCAACGTAAAGGGTAAGGCACTTCTTCTCAACCTTGCACTTGAGCCCGCTGAGTATAGCGTAAGCAAGTATCACTTCGTTGATATGTCAGACGACTCCAAGGTCGCAGGCGTTCCCATGCTTCTTAAGGTTAAGAGCGAGCGCTCGCTTAAGTATGCATTCGAGCTCATCGATGAGGTAATGAAGAAGCTCGGTATCGAGCAGGGTGAGATTCCCGAGGTCGATTACCGTATGCCTTACGAGCCGAACAGCCAGCTTGCAAAGCGCGGTCTTGTAAAGGTTATTCTTCCTGCAGGCGTTAAGCTTGATAAGAATGCAGTCCTTCGCGAAGCTGACGTAGGAGAGCTCCTTTCCGGTGCCGCTCCTGCCGAAAAGACCGAAGAGGTTGCAATCGTTCCCGAAGAAGCTCCCGTAGAAGAAGCTCCCGTAGAGGAAGCTCCCGTAGAGGAAGCTCCCGTAGAGGAAGCTCCTGCCGAGGAAGCTCCTGCTGAGGAAAAAGCGGAGGCTAAGCTTCCCATCATAACCGCGGACGACAGCATTCTCGTAAACGGTGAGGCTGTCAGCGTAAGATACAGAAGCTCCTTCACCTCAAGACTCATTCAGGCTGAGGAATCGGTTCAGAATTACTACACCGTAATCAAGAACTATCTGCTCTCCTTCAAGGGCGTTAAGGCAAGAACGAGTTGGAATTACGAAAACTTCGGCAAGGGAAGAACCCAGTGTGCAAGAATAAACGTAAAGGGTAAGACTCTTACCGTAAACCTTGCTCTCGCACCCGAAGCGTATAACGTAAACAAGTATCACTTCACCGACGTATCGGATGACCCTAAGTTCGACAAGCTTCCCATGCTTCTTAAGGTAAGAAGCGCAAGAGCTCTCAAGTATGCACTTGAGCTTATCAGCGAGCTTATGGCAAGTCTTAATATCGCTCAGTCGGCAGTTCCCGAGGTTGACTACCGTATGCCTTACGAGCATAACCGCGAGCTTGCAAAGCGCGGACTCGTTAAGCTCATTCTTCCGAAGGGCGTTAAGCTCTCGGATGCGGCAGCACTTGTGGAAACCAACGTAAGTGACCTGTTCGGTGCTAAAGCCGAGGCGTCGGAGCCGGAACCCGAGCACGTTATTCACATCGTTAACCATCACATAGCAGAAGAGGAAATCGTTCACGTTGATGCAGAGCATGCCGACCTTATGATTTCCGACGAGTTGGCTCAGGAGTTTATTGAGACCATTCATCACAGCGAAGATGACAAACCCACCACGTCAAAGTGTGATGAAATAAATCTTGATACAATTTGCCAAAATTATGACGACGGTGATACCGTAACCCTTAAGAGCCTTAAGGAAAAGGGACTCGTATCACCCAAGGCAGAAAGAATCAAGGTGCTTGCAAGAGGAGTTATGACTAAGAAGCTTACGGTTTACGCCGATAAGTTCTCGATGCAGGCTGTCAAGATGATAGGCCTTGCAGGTGGAGTTGCTGAGCTCTACGAGGATTAATTCCGACTTGATTTAGGCACAGTCTAAAAACAAAAAGGGCGAGGCGGAGATTTCTGCCTCGCTCTTGCTTTAATTTTAGCATCTTTCGCTGCATCAAGTCTTGTAAAGGGGTAAGTTGAGGTTTACACTTGAATTTTTGAGTGTATTATGATACAATTAAATAAAAACGGAGAATTAAAATGAAGGGCGTTTTTCTGTTTTCAACTAAGCTCAGATACTATCTGGTTCAGTTGCCGCTTATGGCAATGCTGGCGGTGACGATATATTGCAATCAGTTTGCAGAGGGATTTATCAAGTTTTATCCGCTGATTGTAACGTTTAGCGGAATAATCGCTGTTATGCTGGTATATTTCTTCCGCGGTATTTACGTAAAGTATGACAAAATAAGCAGTATAGGCTTTTCGTCATGTCGCGACTCGGTGTTTATAAAGAAGGACTGTACTCTTGTTATTACGCTTTTTCACGGACATCGCATGAATATTGACCTCTGGGAGTATTCCGAGGAGCCTGCATTCGACTGGATGAAAAAAGAGGACGACGTAACTCGGGATATCAGAATTTATCACGACGATGCGTTCGGCGGTGCGAGAAGCGCTGCAAAAATTCTTCGCCTTATGGGCGTTCCCGAGGAAGAAGCGGTGAAGCTCACCTCTGAGGACGGGAAGGGATATGAGGACAAAAACCTCAGCGCAAAATCCGAAAGAACTCACGATACGATGCAAATACGTTTAAAGTTTTTGACTACTGTTATTTAAATTCGGTTAGCCGTAAGAGAGTCGAACCCATAAGGCTTTAAAAGATGCATTTCTCCCTACTCATCGCCAAAATTTTCTTAAATATTTCTATATTCCTCAAAAATCTTGGCTCGATTATGAAAAAATGCATTCTTTTAAAGCTGCT
>JAZNDN010000042.1:0-2050 GCA_045588085.1 Eubacteriales bacterium | reverse complement strand
CTGCTGCCTCCCGTAGGAGTCTGGACCGTATCTCAGTTCCAATGTGGCCGTTCAACCTCTCAGTCCGGCTACCGATCGTCGCCTTGGTGAGCCGTTACCTCACCAACTAGCTAATCAGACGCAAGCTCATCTCTTGGCAATAAATCTTTGACGGTTATCCCATGCGAGATTGCCGTTTTATGTGGTATTAGCAACTGTTTCCGGTTGTTATCCCTCACCAAAAGGTAGATTGCTCACGCGTTACTCACCCGTCCGCCACTGATCAGAGGACCGAAGCCCTCGTCACCGTTCGACTTGAATGTGTTATGCACGCCGCCAGCGTTAATCCTGAGCCAGGATCAAACTCTCTAAAAAATTCTATCTTAAACCCGAAGGCTTAAAACCTTTTTCAGAGCTATTTTTAATCTAGCTTCTTATTACTTTTGAGTTCTTTACTCAAGTGTTTTGACAAGATTTGCACATTTAGTGCTTTTCTTTCTTCGTGTTGTTCAATTCTCAATGATCAAGTGCTCGCAAGATGCGAGCTTATCCATTATATATCAAAACAAAAAATTTGTCAATACCTTTTTTTAATTTTTTTCCGTTTTTTGAATTATTGTGCAAGTTTTATATAATAATTTGGGAAAGGGGGTGTTTTTTTGGCATCTATACTTGTTAGAACAATAATCATATACATTTTACTCTCCTTTTCGCTTAGAATTATGGGCAAAAGGCAGCTCGGTGAGATGGACGTAGTAGAGCTGGTATCTACTCTGCTCATTTCAGAGATTGCATCAATTCCCATTGACGACCCCGATATTCCACTGCTCAACGCTATTATACCGATATTGTTGATACTTTCCGCAGAGGTTATTCTCTCGACGGTAAAAAACAAGTCGGAGAAGCTAAAGGAAAGCCTTGAGGGGAAGCCCCTATATATTATATATAAAGGTAGACTTTTGCAAGACGCGCTTCGTGAAAACCGCATTTCAGTAAACGAGCTACTCTCCGAGATGCGCTCGCAGGGAATTGGCGATATTTCGGAGGTAAATTACGCGATACTTGAGCAAAACGGCTCTTTGTCACTCTTAAAAAAAGCAGAAAATGATATGGCACATACGCTTGTAATCGACGGGCACATAATGGTGGACGATTTAAAATCGCTTGGATACAATGAAAGATGGCTGGAGAAAGAGGTTGCTGCAAGAAAAACCAGGCTGGAGAAGATATTTTTAATGACTGTCACCGACGAGGGTGACGTAAATATTATATTAAAGGAAGAAAAACGAGAATGAAAGAAAAAATCGTTGCCTTTTGCCTTTTCTTTTTAGTGATATGCTTCGTATGTATAAACACGATAGTGCTGGATAGACAGATAGGAAAGCTTTATGAATCTGCCGAAAAAATGCAGATAAGCGACGATGATATTCCGTCGTCTGAAAAAGTGGCACGAGAGCTATATGAGGAATTTAAAAAACGAGAAACCTTTATAAGCCTTACTGTTAACCACGAGGATTTAACGAGCATTGAGGAGAGCTTCTCGGAGATTATCGGATATCTCTCTGTGGGAGATGCAAACGGTGCGAGGGTGATGAAAAACCGCCTGCTTGACTCTCTCGAGCACCTCAGGCGGTTATCTGGATTTAATATTGATTCGATTATTTAAACTCGCTCATATCGGCGAGGTGCGCGCTATTGCGCATAATGGAGTAGCTCTCGCTCGTGAGGTCATTGGACGAAAGAATACCGCATTTTTCGCGCAAGGCTTTTATGATATACTCGGGGTTGAGGAATGACGAGGGATCTGCGGAAAGAACGCAGGAAATGCGAATATTTCCGTCGGTAAATACTGCATCGGCAGTTCTGATAAGCGGTCGAATGTCCACTATGGCTTCACCGCTTTTCGTCTTTTTAAGTATCTCAACCTTATCAGCGTTCAGGGCGGCGTTGCACTGCTCTGCAAGCGCGGGAGAGGCACCGGTGGTGTTCACGGTAATCGTGTAAGAAAGCCACGCGAGGTCGGTGAACTTGGTTTCGGGATAATATGCCTCACTTACCTGCATTTCCGCCG
>JAZNDN010000041.1:0-1849 GCA_045588085.1 Eubacteriales bacterium | reverse complement strand
CATTGTTACGGAAACATAATGGTCTATCTGAATACCCATAAGCATTTCGGAAACCGCATCCGCAGTGTTGCGGCAGCTCATTTCCTTGCCGTTTCCGTAGGTATGAGCCAAAGCTATCTGCTTTCTGACCGTACCTACCGTATCACCGGCAACGCCGAGGATATTCATATCGGCAATTGTATCTCTGTTGACGTGAAGAGCCGTAACGGTTTTGTTATTATGGTCGGCAACAATCAGCATCAGGAAATCCGCCTGCTTATCGTTATTATACGATTCGGGGTCATCCGTTTCAAACTTATCAAGGCCGAGAACAAGAACGGTTTCAACGTTTTCTTTCAGAAGATATTTTTTGCCGTTCAGACTCATCTCTGAGCCTGCGGTTACGTTTTCATCGGAAGGAAATATGCCCTGACGGTTTTCCCAGATATTCACCAGAAGCAGCACGGCTGAAAACAGAAATACCACAGCCAATAAAACGGCCGCATACTTCAGCTTTTTAGCTCTTTTTTCTTTTGTGGTGTATTCCCTGCTCATGCCTTCTGCTTTTTCTTCATGCTGAAGAGCACAATTACAAGCGAAACTGCAGAAACTGCCATAACTATTGCAGGAATATAAATATCAGCACCTGTATCGGGCACGTCGTTTGCTCCTGTATCAACAACGATTGCATAAGGTGAGAATTCGTCTGCTGTGAAAGTAATGGTGCCTTCCTCAACGTTAACAATAACGTTGGGAACAACTTCCCACTTACCGTCAACGTCACGGTGAAGGAGAGCAACGAAGTTCTTAAGAGCCTCTGTGCCGACCTTTACAGTAACACTGCCGCAGAAATCATGATCGCCGTTGTGATATACACTTACGTCAAACAAATCACTTACAGCAAGTCTTGATACGGGAATGCCCTTTGATGCGGCAACTGCAGTAAGCTCGGCGCAAAGAGCGGAAAGATTCTTGTTTGCCGCAATTTCATCATAAGCTTCATTCATATCTTCTTCTTTTTCTTCGTTAAGAGTTTCTCTCTCGCTATAGGGAGTTACAACAACCCTGGGGTTGCACGAGCCTTCCTCATAGCTGACGGAGATGATAACGGGAGCTTCGTTGCCCGACGGGCTTGATACAAATCCTCCCGGTGCGGCAAAAACCATCACAGCCGCACTTACCACGATTACAAGTGCCAGACAAATTGCCAATACTTTTTTCATTGTTTTTCATCCTTTCAATATATATAATTTTTTGCGTACTCGTTAAAGCCTTCCGAAAAATTATCGCCAAGCTTTTTTCTGATTATTTCATATGCCCTGCCCGTATTCGGGGGTCTGTCTGACATATTATGGCAATCGGAGCCTATAAAATGCACCCTCCGTCTGCCAAGCAAAGCAACAGCTTTTCTTTTTGTCAGCATTCCGCAAACAAAGCTTGCGTTTATTTGCATAAGCACGTCGTTTTCCAAAAGCATATCAAACATTCCCTTATGCTGAAAGCTCATATATCTTTCTATATGAGCAAGCACGGGAATGATTTTTCCGCTGCAGGAAATATCGATAAGCTCCCGAACGTTATATTCGGTCCAGCTTTTCATCGGCATTTCAAGAAGCAAAAGCCTTGTTCCCTGAAGGCAAAGAGACTCAAGTCCGTCAAGACGGCTTATCCCCTCGTAATATTTCACCTCTGCTCCGAGAATTATCTCGGGCATTCCGTCGGGAACGGCACTTTTTAATGCCTCAAATGAAGCCTGCCTTCTTTTAAGAAAATCCGGAACCGACTCATCGTTTGCATAAAAATGAGGAGTTGCAGCAACCGTGTCTATTCCCTGCTCTTTAAGTGCAAGGAGCATTTTAACGCTTTCGTC
>JAZNDN010000040.1:0-32311 GCA_045588085.1 Eubacteriales bacterium | reverse complement strand
ATCCCGAAAATTCGAAGAACTCCGAAGCCTGAATTTTAAGATGATTTTGGTGCTTGGCTCTCGCAGCCAAGTAAGACTTTGCAAGAGAGATAAGTGCCGAAAGCGCTGAAAATTCAGGCTTCGGAGCGGGTTCGGATTATTCTCTCTTGCCTAGGCGTGTTATCTGTATCTTTTGCTTGAAAGCTTGCCCAGAAGCTCAGAGAGCGCAGGTATGCACAATCCGACTATAAAATTGCTTATTCCGTGGATTAGGTCGAAAGGCAATCCTGCAATAACCCAAGCGACAGTCTGTTCAAAATTCAAACCGAACATAAGAGCCTGAGCCGGTGAATAAAGTATTCCGTACGCAAACCCGTGTATAGAGCAAACCGCGGGATACACGAAATACTTAAGCTTTTTCGGCATTTTTTTCGGCAAAAGCATCGTCACGCCCCAAAGCAGCGTCCATATGTAAAGATAAGGAAGCCACCAGAATGAAAATCCTGCGTAAACACCGGTAAGTAAAACGAATACGTAAATCGGTATCAGAGCCTTCACCCGATAGGTTACCGTGTAAACCATAGTGAGAAGCCCCAAAAGATGAATGTTGGGTAAAATCTCTGTCAGTATCTTCGAGCAAAACATCAGCGAACCCAACATAGCGAAGATAACCGTTTCTCTCACGCGCTCGGAGGTAGCGCGCCTGTCGTTATTTCTCACGCGCAAGCTTGTAGGCAGCTCCGTCGGTTACAGGCGTGCCGTCAATCCCCACCATAGATAGAGCTCCGTCAACGTAGAATGCCCAGTAGTATCCGTCGGCATCGAAATCAGCGGTTATTCCGTTAACCTCCTTTACGTAAAGGCCGAACTGTCCTTCTTCACCGTCAATAAGCTCAAGCTCGGTAAGTGCATCACCAACCGTTTCTTCGTTGGTCTTGACGGTAAAGGTTACCTTTCTGTCATCGGCTTCAACCTCAAGGGTGAATTGCACCTCGCCCTCTCCTAAGGTCTTGTCCTCGGTGTATTTTGCGCTTTCCCAGGGGTCGTTTTGTCCGTTGCAGGAAATAAGACAAAGTGCAAATGCGAAAAGCAGAATAAGTGCGGTTGCGATTTTTGCGGTTCTTTTCATTTTTTTCTCCTTTCTTTTTTGGGTGCCCTAAGGCGTGCCCCGTGTAAAAGGATAAAAGTAAAACCACTCTTCAAAAGAGTGGCTGAAACGCCCGCGGACCTCCTGCAGTCCGCCGACCGACACCGCCAACTCTTCATTTGCCCAAGAGCGTCTTACGCGCACCTGCCGATAAGCATTCCGACTTGACCCGACCAAGCGAGAGTTACGGTAATGGCTGTTGCTGCGGATTTTCACCGCAATTTCCTTATCCCGAAAAAGCTCAAAGCTCTTCCGCGAGGGAGGATATACCTCCGCACCGCAGGCGTTTATTCCTTTTTTGCGGTGTAAGCTTCACCGCAATCACTGTCGGCTTATGCCGACGGGAAATATTTTAGCACATGTTCCGTCAATTTGCAATACCATAAGGCATTTTCTTGGGAAAAAAGACGATTTTCAAGAGCGACCTTGACAATCGCGCATATATAGTTTATAATATTTAAGTTAAAATTAAGTTTGAGGGTTGACCGATGAAAAACAAAATTTCTCTGGCAGGAGACCTCGGGAGCGGAAAAAGCACCGTTTCCGATATCATTATTAAAAGAATTGACGCCACGTATTATTCTACGGGCGCTATCGTCCGTTCCATTGCCGAAAAACGCGGAATGAGCGTAGTCGAGCTGAATAAATACATGGAAACCCACCCTGAAATCGACCACGAAATAGACGACGGACTCGTTGCTCTGTCGGATAGAGAGGATTCGCTCATAATCGATTCGAGAATGGCGTGGCACTTCACTAAAGGAACCTATAAGGTGTACCTCTCTGTCGATATCGAAACCAGCGCACTCAGAATTATGGGCGCAAACCGAAAGGGCGAGCATAACGCAACTCTTGAGGAAACCGTAGAGTCCACCAGGGCACGCCGCGAAAGCGAAAAGAAGCGCTATATGGAGCAGTACGGAGTCGATATCAAGGACCTGTCAAATTACGCTCTCATAGTAGATACCACCGCCGCAACGCCCGATGAGGTTGCCGAGTGTATAATTTCGGGCTACGAGGCGTGGCGCGAGGGTGACGATTCCCACCGCGCGTATATCTGCCCCGAAAGAATAAATCTGCCGGACGGTGAGCCTGATTCCGCGCTTCTTTTCGCCCTCACCTCAAGCCTTGAATGCGGTGAGAGTATAGGTGAAATAAAAATCCTGGAGCGCGACGGTGAATTCTATCTTTGTGAAGGACTTGAAATTGCCCTCGCATATACTTTCTCAATGGCAACGTTTATTCCGGCAAAGCTCGTTGCGGGTGAACCCTCAGGCGAGTATGTCAGAATTAAAAACTCTCTTTAAAAATAATCGTGAAAAGGTGATCTGATATGTTAACCTTAAAGAAAAAAGCCGCCGAGCTTCTTGCTGATGCCGTAAAGACGAGCTTCGGTGACGGGCTCCTCACCTCATCGCAAATATTCGAAATGCTCGAGTATCCCCCGGATAAATCTATGGGCGATATCGCGCTGCCCTGCTTCCGACTTTCAAAAACCCTGCGCCGCTCGCCCGTCCAGATAGCAGAGGCACTTGCCACTGCGGTAAGCTGCCCTGAGTTTTCCGAGGTAAAGGCGCTCTCAGGCTACCTCAATTTCAAAATCAGCCCGGAAGCATTCTCTAAAAGAGTTGTCGCCGATATACTTACCCTCGGTGCAAAATACGGTGCAACGAATGAGGGAGAGGGTAAAACCGTTGTCCTTGACTATTCATCACCCAACGTTGCAAAGCCTTTCCATATAGGTCACCTCGGAACTACCGTAATCGGTCATTCCTTAAAGCTTCTGCATGAGTTCGTAGGATATAAGTGCGTCGGTATAAACTACCTCGGTGACTGGGGCACCCAGTTTGGTAAGCTTATCGTCGCATATAAAAAATGGGGCAGCCGTGAGGCTGTCGAGTCAGGCGGCGTGGACGAGCTCGTTAAGCTCTACGTAAAAATAAATAACGCCATAAAGGACGAGGAGGAAGCAAGCCTCAAGGGACTGCCCGAGGGCTCTAAGCCCACCTCACCCCTTGCCGATGAGTCGCGTGCCGAGTTCTCAAAGCTTGAGCATAACGACACCGAGAATATCGAGCTTTGGAAATGGTTCGTCTCGGTAAGCCTCAAAGAGTACGAGAAAACTTATAAGCTGCTCGGTATAGAGTTTGATAGCTATAAGGGAGAATCCTTCTATACCGATAAAATGCCCGCCCAGGTCGAAAAGCTAAGAGAAATGCAGCTTCTTGAAATTGACGACGGAGCATCTATCGTAGACCTTGAAAAATGGAACATGCCCCCCTGCCTTATTCTCAAGCGCGACGGCTCAACCCTCTATCCCACAAGAGATATAGCCGCAGCCGTATACCGCAAGGGTGAATATAATTTTGATAAAGCAATATACGTTACCAGTGCTCAGCAGTCGCTTCACTTTGCTCAGTGGTTTAAGGTCGTTGAGCTTATGGGCTACGACTGGTATTCGGGACTCGTTCACGTGCCCTACGGAACCGTCAGCATAAACGGCTCCAAGCTTGCAACCAGAACCGGAAACGTAATTCTTCTTCGCGACCTCTTTGACGAGGCAATAAAAAGAGTCTTTGAGATAACCCGAGAAAAGCATCCCGACGAGGAGGAGTGCCGCACCATTGCCGAAAAGGTCGGTGTCGGCGCGGTTATCTTCTACTACCTCTCAAATAACCGTATAAGAGATATCAATTTCGTTATGGAGGAGGCTCTCTCCTTCGACGGAAATACAGGTCCCTACGCTCAGTATACCTATGCACGTACCTGCTCTATACTTGAAAAAGCAGGCTCCGCAGGCAAAATGACCGACGCAGCGTTGGGAGAGGCTGAGTTTGAACTTGCAAAGTGCCTCTCCATATTCCCCGAAAGAATAAAATCCGCCCTCGCGGATTACGAGCCCAGCGTCGTAACGAGATATATACTCGACCTCTGCGCCGTGTTCAACCGCTTCTATCACGATTGTAAAATAGTAACCTGCGAGGACTCCGAGCTTCGCGCCAGCCGCCTCGCTCTTACCGCGGCAACAGGCAGAGTTCTCAAAACCGCCCTCAGCCTCATCTGTATGCAGGCACCCGAAAAGATTTAAATAAGTCAGGAGATAAAGAAATGTCAGGACATTCAAAATGGAATAATATCAAGCATAAAAAAGAAAAATCCGATGCTGCGAAGGCTAAGATTTTCACCAAAATAGGAAAGGAAATGGCTGTCGCAATCAAGGCAGGCGGTCCCGACCCCAATAATAACACCAAGCTCCGCGACCTTATCGCAAAGGCAAAGGCAAATAACGTTCCTAACGAGAACATTCAGAGAACTATCAAAAAGTTCACCGATAACAGCGACATAAACTACGAGGAAATAACCTACGAGGGCTACGGTCCCTCGGGCGTTGCTATCATCGTCGAAACCTCAACCGATAACAGAAACCGTACCGCAGGAAACGTGCGCGCATGGTTCAACAAGTACGGCGGAAATATGGGAATGACCGGCTGCGTAAGCTATCTCTTCGAGGAAAAAGGCGTTATCACTATCATAGACGAGGACGAGGAAATCGAAGAGGATAAGATAATGGAGGACGCCCTTGAATGCGGTGCCGAGGATATCAAGTGCGAGGATGGTGAATACACCATATACACCGCTCCCGACGATATCAGCATCGTCCGTGATGCCATTATAGAAAAAGGCTATAAAATAGAAACCGCCGACCTCGCCAAAGTCCCCTCCACCTACGTAACCCTCGACAACCCGGACGACGTAGAAAACATGGAGAAGATGCTTGACAAATTCAATGAGGATGACGACGTCAACGCGGTCTACACCAACTGGGATAACTGAATTTCGGTGATTTTTTCCGTTTTCCGCCACTTGCCGTAGATTTCTACGGCTGACGGGCAGAAGAACGAAAAAAATCCCTCGAAATTCCGTACTGAGCTTCGGCTTTGTAATATCATAGCCAAGCTCGACGTAGGTAACTACGCCTTCGGGTCGCAAACGAAAAAAATCCCTCAAAATTTTGTGCAAAACTTTAAATTTGTGTGTTCATACAAAAGCTCGACGTAGGTAACTGAGCCACAGAGTCGCAAACGAAAAAATCCTTTGAAATTTTGTGCAAAGCTTTAAATGCACGTTTGTTAAAATTCGCAACTTTTTAACGCAGGCAATATACTGTTACGGAAGACATTTTAATGACAGAAAGGTGAGTTATATGCATCCTGTCGTAATAACGGCGCTTGGCGTCGGAGGCGCAACCGTAGTCGGTGCGCTGTTGGGATTCCTCTTCAAAAATCCATCGCATAAATTTAACGATATAGTTTTGTCATTTGCGGCAGGCATAATGCTCGCAGCAGCGGTTATAGGACTCGTCCTCCCCTCGCTTGATTCGGGAGAGGGAGAGTGGTGGCGTATACTTATCACCGCTGGCGGTATCCTCGCAGGCGCGCTGTTCCTTAACCTCATAGACGGACTCGTGCCGCATCTTCATAAAATGACCGGCGTGGACATAGAAACCCACCCGGACAAAACCGCACAGCTCAATAAGGTTCTTCTGTTCGTCATAGCAATAGCTATACATAATCTTCCCGAGGGCATAGCTGCAGGCGTAGGCTTCGGCACCGGAGACACCGCCGGAGCGATAACCGTTGCCGCAGGCATCGCGCTCCAGAATATCCCCGAGGGTATGGTGATAATAGCACCGATGATTGCATCGGGCGTCAGCAAAAGACGCACCTTCCTTATCGCGCTTGCTACGGGACTTGTAGAGGTCCTCGGAACCTTCCTCGGCTTCTTTGCCGCAAGCATCACCTCGGCAATTTTGCCCTTTGCGCTCGCATTTGCCGGCGGCACTATGCTATACGTCATAAGCGACGAGATGATTCCCGAAACCCATTCCCACGGCTGTGAGCGAGCAGCAACCTACTCGCTTCTCATAGGCTTTGTGGTAATGCTCGCCTTTGATTTTCTAATATAGGTGCGCTTTCAAAGAAAATAACGCTAAGGTAGGAGCAAAATTTGGATGCTCCTGCCTTTTCTAAATTCCGTTATTGCCGAATGATTTCAAAGCCCCCCTATAAATCCAATATGCATAGAAAATACCTGAAAATTTCGTGAATATTGCTTGCTTGAAAATCACTCCGAAATACGATATAATGAAAGTAGGAAAACGCCAGTGTTTCCAAAGAAAAAGCCGTAAGACAGACGACTTGCCCGCCTTGCGACAGAAAATATCAGCAAAACTGCCGAGGCAAAAATAAATAAAATTCAAAGTTCGTCTTTCTTGCTTTTGAAGGGCGAATTTTGCATATATTGATAAAACACAAAGCTGTGAGGTTATTCGATTAATGAAAATACTTAAAAAAAGAGTATTAGCGGTCTGTATAGATTGTTTCATATTAGCATCTGCTGTTGCCGTGTGTCAAATGGTAATCGGTGATCCATTTCCTGAAATAAGTAAGGCACTTCTTCCTCTCATATTCATTCCTTTATTTTTTAGAGACGCTCTGTTCAAAAACGCAAGTATAGGTAAAAAAGTAGTTGGTATCGCTATTTACAATGACGATTGGAAGAACCCCGGAGTGAAGACTCTGGTTAAGCGTTCGTTTCTTACATTTACCCTTGGATTCGTTCTGTTCTGGAAATCCATATTTGTTGACGAAAGCAAAATTTCCGTTTTCGACCTTGAAAGAGAAAAACTCGGAACCCGAGTAATCGATAAAAAGGTTTATAAAGAGCTATCCTTTATTGCGAAAGATATGGACGGTGATTTTGCAACGAATATGACTGAGCTTTATAACAAATATCTGCGAGGTATATATATGAAATAAAGCGCAAGTGAAAAAGACTAACGCTCGTAACCGAGTATTGTCAATTTTACGGGAAGCGAGGGCAAGAAGAGTGAAAACATTATACAAGCGCGCCGGAATATTCTTTATTCGCCACTATGCTTTTCTAACTTTCCATCTTCATATTATTTCCTTGACCGCTTTTATCTTAACGACATTTTTTAACATCGCCAGTTTTTTTGGAATATTATGTTATGTATTATGTTCTATAGCATCAGGGCTTATTACCGAATACAAACGAGGACGCGCGAACCACGGTGCTAAAGATGTTATATGGAATATGTTGGTTGAAGAATTTAACGAGGAAAAATTGCACAAAATGTACAGAAAAGAAAGTCTCAAACAAGCAACACAGATTTTTCCGCTTGCTGTTATCTCTTATTTTGTATGGGTGGTGTTTGCAATAGCTACACTGTTTTAGTTCGTAGAACGTGCGCGAAAGTTCTTTTAAATCTGTCGAAAGCGTGTAATATCGGTTTGATTCTAATGGAAGGCGAGGGGCACCATAAATGAAAAAGTTATATCGATTCTTTGATGTATTTTTTACACGCTATTACTATCCAATTTATCTACATATGCTTTCCATTCTTGCGACAGTGTTAATCTTGGCGTTGCCTTTTGGTATAGAAAGGATTATAGGTATAGTATGCTGTATGCTTAATATTTTGGCGTTTGTAGGTATGAGTGCTCACAAAAATGGGACTACCGAACCAAACACAAGAGATTATTTTCTAATTATGCTAATGGAGGATTACTCCGAAGAAGAAGCAGACAGAAAATTCAGAACAGCCGGATTAACAGTTGCATTAATATTCTTACCACTTGCTATTATCACCTATTTCATCTGGGCAGGTTTTGCAATAGCTTCGTTATTTTAACAAATTTAAGATGACAACGGCTCACCGATAGGAATGGGGTACAGAGCCGCAAGAGAGTCGGACTCATAAGGTGCGAAGCAGCTTTAAAAGAATGAATTTTTTCATAACCGAGCCGAGATTTTTGAGAAATATACAATATTTAAGAAAATTTCGGTGATGAATGTGATTACCTTATGCTTGGGGTTCCCCAAATTTGATGTTCAAATCCAAGAAGAAAATATTTCTGAGAGTAAAGGCAATACTACTAAATAGTCTAAAAACGGCAGAGAATGCTTTTCGTTCTCTGCCGTTTTTTTGTCATAAAACATCATCCCTAAAACGAGTTCGGAAGCCTGAATTTCCGGCGCTTTCGGCACTTATGTCTCTTGCCACCGTCCGTGGAAATTTTATTAATAAAAATTACCTCTTTACTTTAACGTCTTTTTGTAGTACAATGTATAATGAAAAAGTATGTGCGCCAAAGGCGCGGGAGGAGTGTCTATGCAAAGAGCTGAGTTTAAGCTGAAAAGTGATTTTTTGCCGACAGGCGACCAGCCCGCCGCAATAGATGCCCTCGCGCGCGGCCTTGAGGCAGGCGAGCGTGCGCAGACGCTGGTTGGCGTTACCGGCTCGGGAAAGACCTTTACCATGGCAAACGTCATTGCAAAGGTTGGAAGACCTGCGCTCGTGCTGGCGCACAATAAGACTCTTGCCGCGCAGCTTTGCACCGAGTTCCGTGCGCTCTTCCCGGAAAATGCCGTCGAGTATTTCGTATCCTACTACGACTATTATCAGCCGGAGGCGTATATACCCGGAAAGGATATGTATATAGAAAAGGACGCTATGATAAACGAGGAGATAGATATGCTCCGTCATAGCGCAACCTCCGCGCTTTTTGAGCGGCGCGACGTAATAATAGTTGCGTCGGTTTCCTGTATTTACTCGCTCGGTGACCCAACCGAATACCAAAGTCTTCTCGTTTCGGTAAGACCCGGGCAGTCAATGAGCCGTGACGAGCTTATCAGACGCCTCGTGTCTATCAGCTATGAGAGAAACGACGTCAATTTTATCAGAAACAAATTCAGAGTCAGAGGCGACGTCGTTGAGATTTACCCTGCCTCAGCAAGAGAATACGCTATCCGTGTCGAGTTTTTCGGTGATGAGATAGACAGAGTTTCAAAGATAAATACCGTAACCGGTGAGATAACCGAAAGGCTCTCTTACTGTGCCGTATTTCCTGCGACGCACTACGCAGTATCCGATGATAAGCGCGAGGCGGCTCTTGCCGAAATAGAAGCCGAGATGCTGGAGCGTGTCGAGTATTTCCGCTCTCAAGGCAAGCTTATCGAGGCGCAAAGAATAGAAGAAAGAACCAAATACGACCTCGAAATGCTCCGCGAGGTAGGCTTCTGCTCCGGAGTTGAAAACTATTCGAGGGTTCTCGCAGGCAGACCCGCAGGCTCAACCCCATATACGCTTCTTGATTATCTGCCGAGCGATTTCGTGCTCTTTGTGGACGAGTCGCACGTAACTCTGCCTCAGGTCAGAGGCATGAGCGGCGGTGACTTTGCAAGAAAGAAAAATCTTGTCGATTTCGGCTTCCGTCTGCCCTCGGCATTTGATAACAGACCTCTTTTCTTCGACGAATTTTTAGATAAAATCGGTCAGGTGATTTTCGTCAGTGCAACCCCCGGGGATTACGAAAAAGAGGAAAGCTCCTCCACCGTCGAGCAGCTTATAAGGCCGACAGGGCTCGTCGACCCGAGAGTTGAGGTGCGCGAGATAGAAGGTCAGATAGACGACCTTATAGGCGAAATACGCGCCGTCACCGCAAGGGGCGAGAAGGCACTCGTCACCACCATGACCACAAAAATGGCAGAGGACCTTACAGACTACCTCGCAACGCACGGCATAAAGGTAAAATATATTCACCACCAGGTAGAAACGATTGAGCGTATGCAGATAATCCGCGATTTACGTCTTGGCGAATTTGACGTGCTCGTAGGAATAAACCTTTTGCGTGAGGGACTTGATATTCCCGAGGTGTCGCTCGTCGCAATTCTCGATGCCGA
Source organism: Eubacteriales bacterium (assembly GCA_045588085.1). GTDB lineage: Bacteria > Bacillota > Clostridia > Oscillospirales > CAG-272 > UBA1740. The sequence continues at coordinate 22,419 of JAZNDN010000040.1, read as the reverse complement.
CAAGGAAGGCTTCCTGAGAAGCGAAACCTCGCTCATTCAGACCATAGGCCGTGCCGCGAGAAATATAAACGGCCACGTAATAATGTATGCCGACAGTATCACCGGCTCAATGCATCGCGCCATAGCAGAAACCGAGCGCCGCAGAAAAATTCAGACCGAGTATAACGAGCAGCACGGCATAACTCCGAAAAGCGTTGAAAAGCGTGTCATGGAGATTATCGAAATCGGCAAGAAAAAGGAAAGCCACGCGGCAGAGAAAAAGAAGCTTACCGCACTTGAGCGCCAGCGCATGATAGAGCAGCTTACCGCGGAAATGAAGGAAGCGGCAAGAACGCTTGAGTTTGAAAAGGCGGCATTCCTTCGCGATAGAATACGCGACCTCAAAACAACGAAATAAAACGGGAAATATAGAAAAATGTCAAGAAAAATTGTCATAAAAGGGGCAAAAGTAAATAATCTAAAGAATATCGACCTCACGATACCGCGTGATGAGCTTGTGGTTCTTACCGGACTTTCGGGCAGCGGAAAATCCTCGCTCGCCTTTGATACGCTCTACGCTGAGGGACATAGGCGCTTCGTGGAAAGCCTCTCGTCCTACGCGAGAATGTTCATAGGTCAGATGGACAAGCCGGAGGTTGACCTTATCGAAGGTCTTTCGCCCGCAATCTCCATAGACCAGAAAACCACCTCGAAAAACCCTCGTTCAACCGTCGGTACGGTCACCGAGATTTACGACTACCTGAGGCTTCTTTACGCCAGAGTCGGCAGACCGCACTGCCCTATATGCAATAAGGAAATAACCCAGCAGACCCAGGACCAGATAGTAGATAAAATCCTTGCGCTTCCCGAGGGAGAGCGCATTATGGTGCTCGCACCCATAGTCAAAGCTCAAAAGGGAATGCACGAAAAGGTCTTTGCCGACGCTCGCAAAAGCGGATATGCCAGAGTGAGAGTTGACGGAAATATGTACGACCTTACCGAAGAGATAGCCCTCGATAAAAACAAAAAGCACGATATAGATATAATCCTCGACCGCCTCGTAATAAAGTCTGATATAAGAGCAAGGCTTTCCGACTCGGTTGAAACCGCCCTTAAGGTAAGTGACGGAAGAGTAACCGTCGTCACCGTACCCCGCGAGGGCGAGGGGCAGGAATACGAGTTCTCGCAGAAATACGCCTGCGAGGAGCACGGAGTCAGCTTCCCCGAGCTTGAGCCGAGAATGTTCTCATTCAATAACCCCATAGGCGCATGCCCTGAGTGTTCGGGTATCGGAAATATGCAGAGAATTTCCGTAAGAAAGCTTCTGCCGCATAAGGAGCTGTCTCTTCGCGACGGAGCAATAGCTGCCAACGGATTTAAAACGATGAGCGAGGACTCATGGACCGGTCCCGTACTTGCCGCAGTTGGTAAGGACTACGGCTTCACGCTTGACACGCCTCTCTCCGAATATTCCGAAAAGGCTCTCGACGTACTTATGTACGGAACCCGTGACGGTAAGAAATATGACGTTGTCCGATATTTTGGCGGCAGCTCGAAACGTCAGCTCGCAGCCTTTGACGGAATAGTAAATATAATTGAGAAGCGTATGCGAATGATGGGCGGCGACTACTATCAGCAGTTCGTTGAGGAGGTTGCGTGTCCCGCTTGCCGCGGAAGGCGTCTTTCGGATATGATACTGGCAGTCACCGTCGGAGGTCTTAATATAGACGAGTTCTGCAAGCTCTCGGTAAAATGCGCGCTTGATTTCGTCAATAACCTTAAATTCACCGAAACAGAGGCTAAAATCGCCCAAGAGGTCATAAAGGAAATAAAAGCTCGCCTCGGATTTCTTTCAAGAGTCGGACTTGACTACCTAAACCTCGCAAGATGCGCGGGCACGCTCTCAGGCGGTGAGGCTCAGAGAATACGCCTTGCAACTCAGATAGGCTCAGCCCTTACGGGAGTGCTCTATATTCTTGATGAGCCAAGTATAGGGCTTCACCAAAGGGATAACGGAAAGCTTATCGCAACTCTTAAGAGCCTGCGCGACCTCGGAAACAGCGTTATCGTAGTCGAGCACGACGAGGATACGATGCGCGAGGCTGATTATATCGTAGATATAGGTCCCGGAGCCGGAATACACGGCGGCGAGGTAGTTGCCGCCGGCACGCCCGAGGAGGTTGCAAAATGCGAAAAATCCGTCACGGGTGCCTACCTTAGCGGAAGAAAATGCATAAAAGTCCCCCCCGTTCGCCGCGAGGGCAACGGAAACAAGCTCAGGATAATAGGTGCAGAGGAGAATAACTTAAAGCGCGTGAGCGTCGATATCCCGCTTGGCAAGTTTATAGCCGTTACAGGTGTTTCCGGCAGCGGTAAATCCTCGCTTATAAACTCCGTTCTCTATAAAACTCTTGCACGCGACCTCAACCGCGCTATAACCTATCCCGGCAAGGTCGAGCGCATTGAGGGAACCGAGCATCTTGATAAGGTTATAGCCATAGACCAAAGCCCCATAGGCAGAACCCCGCGCTCAAATCCCGCAATGTATACGGGGCTTTTCACCGAGATAAGAAACCTCTTTGCAAAAACCAAGGACGCCAAAGCGCGCGGATTTGATGCAGGCAGATTTTCCTTCAACGTCAGAGGGGGAAGATGCGAGGCGTGTGAGGGTGACGGTGTAAAATGCATCGAAATGAACTTCTTGCCCGACGTCTACGTAAAGTGCGACGTCTGCAAGGGACGGCGCTATAACAGAGATACTCTTGACGTCAAGTACAAGGGAATGAGCATATACGACGTTCTTGAAATGTCCGTAGAGGAGGGACTTACCTTCTTCTCGGGAATACCATCTATTGAGAAAAAGCTTGCGACGCTCTTCGACGTCGGACTCGGATATATAAAAATCGGTCAGTCATCAACCACCCTCTCCGGCGGCGAGGCACAAAGAGTCAAGCTCGCGACCGAGCTTTCCAAGCGTTCAACCGGAAAAACCATATACATTTTGGACGAGCCGACAACCGGTCTTCACACAGAGGACGTTGCGAAGCTCGTAACCATACTTCAGCGTCTTGTTGACGCGGGCAACACGGTTGTAACAATCGAGCATAACCTGGACTTTATAAAAACAGCAGACCATATAATCGACCTCGGTCCCGAAGGCGGCGACGGTGGTGGAACTATTGTTGCCGAGGGAACGCCTGAGCAGGTTGCGGCATGCGAAAAATCATACACGGGTAGCTTCTTGAGAGCAAAGCTCGGTATGGCGTAAATCAACGTCGGCAACCTGAGAGGAGAAAAAATGTATTACGGAGCTATAAAAACTAGCGACATTGCCAACGGAGAGGGAATAAGAACCACTCTTTTCGTCAGCGGATGCCGTAACAAATGCAAAAACTGCTTCCAGCCGCAAACATGGGCGTTTGACTACGGAGAGCCGTTCACCGACGAGGTTGCCGAGAGCATTCTCGCGACCTTTGAAAAGCCCTTCGTCGAGGGGCTGACAGTTCTCGGCGGTGAGCCTATGGAGCCGGAAAATCAGAAAGACCTGCTTCCTTTTATTCGTGAGTTTAAAAGGCGTTATCCGGAGAAAACGCTCTGGGTTTATACAGGAAATCTTTTCGAGGAGCTTACCGGCGGTGTCGGTACACACTATAAGTGTATAGATGAAACCGCAGAGCTGCTCTCATATATTGATATCCTGGTAGACGGAAGGTACGAGGAAGAAAAAAAGAGCCTTGGTCTCAGATTCCGAGGCTCGTCAAATCAGCGCGTGATAGATATGAAAAAAACCTTTGCAAAGGGCGAGGTCGTTCTTTGGGAGGGCTGTAAATACGACAAAAAATACGACAACCCGGCTCAGTAAAATCACGTCAACGAATACTATAAAAATTTAACGGTAAAGGGTGCCTTCAAATCGGCAAAACGGGATTTGAACAGATGCTACCCGCCCCGTGTCGCACATTGTGCGAGGAAAGGACAAATTATGCTCAAAGCAGACCTCAGAATTAAAAAACTTAACGAAAACGCAATCATACCAACCTACGGTACCGAATATTCCGCAGGCGCAGACCTTTATGCGCTTCCCGGTGAACCAACCGTCATACCGGCGCACAAAACCGTTCTTATACATACCGGACTCGCAATCGAAATTCCCGAGGGATATGCGGGTATGATTTTTGCAAGGTCCGGCCTTGCAACCAAGCGCGGCTTGGCACCTGCCAATAAGGTCGGAGTAATCGATGCAGATTACAGAGGCGAAATCATGGTGGCGCTGCATAACCACACCGACTCGGATGCAACAGTCGAGGGCGCGGAGCGCGTCGCTCAGCTCGTAATCATGCCCTTCCTCAAGGCAGAGTTTGAGGTTGCAGAGGAGCTTTCAGACACCGTCAGAGGTGAGGGCGGATTTGGCTCCACCGGCAAAAAGTAATCCTCGCGGCTTCCGTATTTTTGCATAACCGAAAAGGCAGAAACAGGGGTTTCTGTCTTTTCTATCGCCGTTCTTCACCCCAGCTCGACGTAGGTAACTACGCCTTCGGGGCGAAAAACGGCGATTTCTGCTAAAAATCCGTTTACTCGGAGCTTAGGGAAATTCGCGTAACCGAAATAAAAAACGAAACAGAGGCAGGACTCGCTCTGTGCCTCTGTTTTTACCTTGCAGATATCTATTTGGAGATTAAGGTTGAAATTCTTTGAATTTCTTCGTTTTTATTTGCTTCTTTTTATCGTCACCTTGCGTATTTTTCGGTAATCTTGAGAATACTTGAGCGCAGATGTTCGGATGCCGCGAGAACCGAGGATGCACCGCGCATCGAAATCGGTCTGCCGGCAAGGTCGGTGACAATTCCTCCCGCTTCCTTGACTATAAGGCAGCCTGCCGCAATATCCCATAGCTGTAGCAGGCATTCGAAAAATATATCGCTGCGCCCCGCTGCAAAGTTTGCAAGGTCGAGTGCCGCTGAGCCTGTACGCCTGAGGTCGTTTGCGACGAGGAAAAGCTCCTTTGCAAGCGAGAACGTGTCGTTCGCAAGGCTTGGTTTGTGGTAAGGGCTAGTACCGAATACAACGAGCGCGCGTTCAAGAGGACGCTCCGATACGTGTATAGGTTTTCCGTTAAGAAATGCGCCTTTACCGGCAATCGCCGAGAACATTTCTTTTTGATAAGGGTCGTATATCGCACCGAAAACCGTCTCTCCGAAGCACAGAAGAGCCACAGAAATCGTCGAACGGCGGTAGCCGTTTATAAAGTTTGCCGTACCGTCAATCGGGTCGATAACAAAGCAGTATTTAACCTGTTCAATATCAACGTCATTTTCCTTTTCCTCGGCAAAAAAGTACGCTTCCGGAAGCAGTTTTGATATTTTATCAATGAGATAATTCTGAACCGCTACGTCGTATTCCGTTACAAAATTAGCGCTCCCCGCCTTTTCCTTAACAGAGCGCTCAACCCCGTCTGCGCTGAGCATTATTTTGCCTGCCTCGCGCATTGCCTCTGTGATTTTTTCGGAAATTAAGTTTATATCCATTTCAGTGTCCTTTTTCGAAAAATTCCTTGGTAAAATATATTTTGTCCTTTGGTATAGAGACTTCAAGTCCGTTAAGATAATCAAGCACTCCGGATTCGCCGCGGAATGAAAATCTTATCTTATAGGAGCACAGCGCTTGATACTTATATCCACGCTGCTTGTCCTCTCGGTTAACTCCGTACTTTCCGTCGCCGAGAAGCGCGTGTCCGATATGCGCCATGTGTGCGCGGATTTGGTGCGTGCGCCCCGTCAGAAGCTCCACCTCAACAAGCGCGTTGCCGCCGCAGGTTGCGAGCGTTCTGTATTTCGTTATTATATTCTTTGCAGCCTTAGGCGGATTTTTGTCAAAGATGCGGACGGTGTTGGTTTTTGAGTCCTTAAGTAAGTATCCGTGTAAAGTATTCTCGCTGGGAGAGGGGATTCCGTGCACCGCCGCAAGATAAAACTTGTCTATCTCGCGCGCCTTGATTTTTTCGTTCATTATACGCAGCGCCTCAGCGTTTTTTGCCGCAATAACCAGACCCGAGGTGTTCTTGTCGATTCTGTTGCATAGCGCAGGGGAAAAGCTTTGCTCGTCAGAGGGGGAATACTCTCCCTTTTTGTAAAGATAACTCTGAATGTAGGTTATAAGCGTGTTTGACTTAGTACCCTCGTCCTCGTGAACCGAAAGTCCCTGCGGCTTGTTTACTATTATTATATTTTCGTCCTCGTAAACGGTATCCGGCACTGCCGTGCATCTTGCAAGAAGTGCCTCGGTGTTGTCCGCAGTTCCGTCTGCGCGTATAGCACCGCCGTCAAGCTTCGCAAATACCTCCTCCGGCAAAAAGCACTGGAGCGTGTCACCCTCGCATAGCTTCGTTCCGCATTCAGCACGCTTGCGGTTGAGCTTGATTTTCTTAAGCCTTATGGACTTATAAAGAAGGCTCATGGGTATATCAAGCGCCTTGGTTATGAATTTGTCGAGTCTTTGACCGGCATCGTTTTTGCCTATCTTTATTTCGCGCATAGCAAGCCTCCCTGAAAATTTCAAAACTCTTTTCACCGACTATTTTACAATACCCCGGTGCAAAAATCAAGTGTATTCCTGCTTTTTGACGCGTATCTGTAAATTTTCCGTATCGGTATGTAAGTTTTCTCGATTTGCTTGCAATTCTCGTTCAGTGTATGCTAGAATATTTTTAAAATGTGCTTGCATTTTTCTGCGCGGTATGCTACAATAACCATTACAAATAAAATACGCGCAACGCGCACGGAGGTATGCAATGAAAATCAAGAAGAATCCCGAGCTTGTCGTAATGGCAGCAGGTATGGGCAGCCGCTACGGCGGTCTTAAGCAAATAGACAAGGTTGACGAGTACGGTCACATTATAATCGACTATTCGATATATGACGCTATACGTGCGGGCTTCAAGTCGATTACCTTTATTATCAAGTACGAAATCGAAAAGGATTTCCGCGAGATAATGGATAAGCATCTCGCAGGTAAGGATATCGAGGTTAAGTACGTATTCCAGGAAATAGATAAAATTCCCGAGGGCTTCTCGGTTCCCGACGGCAGACGTAAGCCTTGGGGTACCGGTCACGCAATCGCCTGCTGTCTCGGCACGGTCGACGCACCCTTTGCGGTTATTAATGCAGACGACTATTACGGTGTCGGAGCGTTCCGCAAGATTTACGATTTCCTCTCTAATGCAGAGGATAACGACGGTTATCACTTTGCAATGGTGGGATACCGTGTTAAGAATACCGTAACCGAGCAGGGAACTGTTACCCGCGGAATCTGCACTGCAAACGACGAGGGAATGCTCACCGATATCGTTGAAACCTCAGGCATCGGCATAGACAATGGAACGATATACGTCGAGGATGGAGACAGCCGCCGAGTAATAGATTCCGAAACCCTCGTTTCCATGAACCTTTGGGGCTTCACGCCCGCCTATATCAAGGAGTGCGCAGAGAAATTCCCCGGCTTCCTTGCAGAAAATCTTCCGAAGAATCCCGAAAAGTGCGAGTTCTACGTTCCCACCGTTGTCGGAGAGCTTATTGCCGAGGGCAAGGCAGACGTCAAGGTGCTTGAGAGCGAGGATAAGTGGTACGGAGTTACCTATAAAGAAGATAAGGCTTCGGTAATGAAGGCGTTTGCCGATTTTACCGAAAGCGGTCTTTATCCCAAGGGCTTCTGATAATGGGTGCCCCTATGGAAATCATAAAAATATCAACCGATAAAGCGCCTGCTGCAATAGGTCCGTATTCTCAGGCAGTCGTTGCGAACGGCGTGGTATATACCTCAGGTCAGATACCGATAAACCCCGAAACCTCAGCGGTTGAAGCTACCGATATCGTAGGTCAGACCGAGCAGGTAATGAAAAATCTCGGTGCCGTTCTCACTGCTGCGTCAAGCTCGTTTGAAAGAGCAGTTAAGACCACCTGCTTCCTTGCAGATATGGCAGACTTTGCCGCGTTTAACGAAATATACGCAAAATATTTCACCACCGCCCCGTCAAGAAGCTGTGTTGCCGTCAAAGCGCTCCCCAAAGGCGTTCTTGTCGAGGTTGAGGTAATAGCACTCTGCGATTGATGCCGTAAACGTGGCACGTAGCCCAAGCCGAAAAAACTGCCGTATAACGCAGGAAAATTTACGAAGCAAACCATGCACCTTTGGTGCGTTATAAGAAAGGAGAGCCTGCAATGAGTGAATTTGACAGCCCGAATTACGCCGAATACGTCTACGAGAGAAAAGCCGAGGGAACGCTTCTGTTAGCCAGAATTCTGATGATTACGGCATACGTGCTCTTTGCCGGAGCTTTCTTCGTGGTGTGCTACACCGTAGGAATTATTCCGGTGTTTGCAATTTGTCCGCTCCTTCTTTTCATAATCTGGCTTTGCACGTGGAGGCTCGTCAGCTACGATTACTATTATGAGTTCAAAGCCGGTACGCTTGAGCTTGGCGCTGTAAGACTCAAAAAGAGTGACAGAAGAAAATTTCCAAAGCTCACAGTTCATATCAGAGACGTTGAATACGCTGATGAATACCCAGGTGATTCCGAAAAGCTGGCAGACATCAAGAAGGTATACGACTTTTCCGAAAGCAAGTCCTCGCCGAACAGAATAGTTCTCGTATTCCGCTCAAGCGAGGGAAGAGCTGCCGTTATCTTCGAAGGTACGGCAAAGGTGGCTAACCTTATCGCTGCATTCTGCCAGGGAGGCAAGAGTCTTAAGGGCAAGAAGTTCCACGGCTAACCCCCGAGCTTCCGTATTTTTGTATAACCGAAAAGGCAGAAACCGGGGTTTCTGCCTTTTCTATCGCCGTTTTCGCCCAAACTCGACGTAGGTAACTACGCCTTCGGGCCGAAGAACGACGATTTCTGCTAAAAATCCGTTTGCTCGTAGCTTGGGAATTTTCGTGTAAACGAAATAAAAAACGAAACAGAGGTATGGACTCGCTCCGTGCCTCTGTTTTTGCTTTGTAGATATTTATTTGGAAATCAAGGTTGAAATTCTCCGAATTTATTCGTTTTTATGTTTTTTATTTCTATCTTCCTCCTGAAAAATTGTTTGCTCGCAACGTTAAATCAGCAACAGCGAGAAGCCGAGCATAATGAAGAGAAATGCGAAATTGAATGCTGAGAAGACGAGAACGTATTTTCCGGCTTTGCCGGGGTTGTGCACGGTGTATTCGCGGAAGGTGATAAGGCTTGCCAAAGAGGAGATGAGCGTTCCGCAGCCTCCTATGTTGACGCCCATGAGAAGCTCGCGGTAGTTGTCGGTAAACTGCGAGAGCAGTATTGCCGAGGGAACGTTACTCATAAACTGGCAGCTGAGGGTGCTGACTATCAGCGTGCTTTTGTCAAGAAGCCCTGAGAAAAGGAGCCGAACAGGCTCAATGCGCGCCATATTGCCCGCAAAAATGAAGAAGAAAACGAAGGTCAGAAGCAGTCCGTAATCCACCTTGGCAAGCGCGCCTCTGTCCATAATCAAAATTACGATGGGAATTATAAGAAGCGCAAGCGTGTAGTGAATCAAGTTAAACACCGCCACTATTGCCAGAACAAAAAGCACGAGGTATATAGATACCTTAACAGCGGGCAGACGCCTCTCGGTACCGCGGAACTCTATCGGCTCCGCCTTTATGAAAATAAAGCAGCAGACGGTTATCATAGCTATGGCGAGCGCGAAAAGCGGCAGCATTATCAGCGTGAACTCACCGTCGGGAATGTTGAATTTTGAGTAAAGATAAAGGTTCTGCGGATTTCCGAACGGCGTCAGCATTCCGCCGAGATTGGCGGCTATGTTCTGTAAAATAAAGGTGACGCACATATATTTTTCGAGATTTGCCGTAAGAAGCACGAAATATCCAAGCGGCAAAAACGTCAGCAGAGCCATATCGTTCGCTATCAGCATGGAGCCGATAAAGGTTATGTAAACGAGAGCAGTCACCGCAAGTCTGGCGTTCTTGAAATGCTTGACGATTTTTTCGGCAAGCGTGTAGAAAAAGCGCACGTTCTTCAAAGCGCATACCACCGCCAGTACGGTGAAAAGGCATGTCAGCGTTTTGAAATCGAAATAGCCCAGATATTCCGCGTCGGGAGGAACGATAAACGCCGTAACGGCAGCTAAAATCAGCGCAATTATCATAACCGCGTTGGCTTTTGCAAGAATTAGAAGTTTTTTCAAGAGTTATACCCCGCAAGAAAGCAGAGGTACGGAGCTTCCAATACCTCTGCTTGAAAATTTAAAAGTGATTATCAGTCTTCCATAAGCTGCTTTGCACAGCCCGCAATCATTTCCGCGGTTCCGTCAATTCCGAGCGTTGAGGAGTTGATTGCAATGTCATAGTTGTCGTACTTGCCCCACTTGTTTCCCGTGTAGAAATTGTAGTAGGAAGCACGGCGCCTGTCGGTCTTGTTGATTATATCCATTACCTGAGATGCCTTTATTTCGGGGTGGCGCTCGCGTATTCTTGCCTGCCTGTGCTCAAGGTCGCCGTAAATGAAAATTCTGAAAACGTCCTCGCGCTCACGCAGAACGTAGTCCGAGCATCTTCCGATAATAACGCAGCTTCCGGACTCGGCATAATCCTTTATAACCTTAGACTGAAGAATAAAGAGCTTGTCGTTAATAGGCATCTTGTAACCGAAATGCATCGTAGTGCCAAGCACGTTAGAGCCCATGGCAAGCGTGTAAAGCAGGCTGTTTGCCGCGGATTCATCGGCAGACTTTATAATATCCTCGTTGAGATTCCCCTGAGATGCGGCATCGGTTATAAGCTGCTTGTCGTAAAGCGGAATGCCGAGAAGGCTCGCAACTTTCTCTCCAATTTCACGTCCGCCGCTGCCGTACTGGCGAGCTATTGTTATGATGAGCTTTTTTGCCATAGTGAAATCTCCCGTACAAACGTATTACAACAAATTATGTATGCTGTTAAGTTGATTATACCAAAAAAAACCAAATTTGTAAAGAGCTTTGAGACAAAAACCGTAAAAAATATTGAAATAACCGAAAACGTGTGGTAAAATTATATCAAAAAAACAGAGGAGGTAATCACTCGGTGCGTCTGGTTTCACCCGAAAAAATAAGCGAAATAGATAAATATGCAATCCAAACTCTCGGCATAGGGGCATCTGAGCTTATGCGCCGAAGCGCCGATGCGGTAGTAAGTGCTCTTGAGAGTGAGCTGACCTCCATAGACGGAAAAATTGCAATCCTCGCAGGCTCGGGAAATAACGGCGGCGACGGATACGCCGCAGCACTTATGCTTGCCGAAAAATACTCGGTTGAAATATTCGATATATTCGGTGCAGGTCAGAGAACTGCCGAGGGCAAGCTCTACCTTGAAAAGTGCCTCGCTCGCGGTATACCGATAACCGTGTATCAAAATACCGAGCAAATTAATAAAAGAATTTCCTCATCTGCCGTCATAATAGATGCCATACTCGGTGCCGGCGCGCGCCTGCCTCTCTCTGATACTCTTCGCGGAATCTGCCGCCTCATCAGCGCATCCGACGCCTTTAAATTAGCTATTGACGTTCCTCTCGGCGTTGACCCGAAAACCGCAGAGGCAGCCCCGGAAACACCGCATTATACCATGACCGTGTCGCTTTCTTACGTAAAAGCAGGGCTTGTCAGCTACCCCGCTGCAGCCTACGTAGGCAGGCTCGTTTCCTCGGATATCGGGCTCGGAAGCCTTGCAGACCGCATAGCAGGCGATGAATACGCCCTGGTTGATGCCGAGCTTGCGGCACAGCTTATTCCCAAAAGGGAGAATAACACCAATAAGGGCAGCTTCGGAAAATGCGCTTTGCTCGTCGGCAGCGAAAAATACCGCGGTGCAGCGCTCCTTGCGCTTGAATCGGCTCTGCGCTTCGGTGCCGGCTACGTGACGCTCTATGCCGAAAAGGAGCACTTTTCCGAGCTTTTGGGCGCATTCCCTGAGGCAATATTCTCGGAAAGAGCAGCCTTTTCCGATATGACCGAGCGCGATACAGAAAAGCTCTCTCTTGCGCTTTCCCGCCACTCTGCAATTCTCATAGGCTCCGGCACCGACGCCTCGGCAGGCCTCGAAATGCTGACACGCACCCTGGTTTGTACCCAAGGCGCACCGCTGGTAATTGATGCGGGCGCAATAAACGCATTAGCCGAAAAACCCGCTGCCGCAAGTGATTTATTGAAGCGTGCAAAGCGTAAAATCATACTTACGCCTCACCCTCTTGAATTCGCAAGGCTCATTGGAGCTTCGGCAGACGAGGTCCAGCGTAGCAGGCTTACTTTGGCGCAGGACTTTGCAAAAAAGCACGGCGTGATACTCGTGCTTAAGGGCGCGGCAACCGTAATAACCGACGGCAAGCGAACCTATATCAATTCCTCCGGCTCCTCAGCACTTGCCAAGGCAGGCTCGGGGGATTGCCTTGCCGGTGCTTTGGCGTCTGTCATCGCTTCTGCTCCGGGACGCGAGCTTGAGCTGTGTGCCCTCACGGCATATATACACGGTGCCGCAGGTGATAGCCTTGAGAAAATCTACTCAGCCCTCGGTGTAACCCCGTCGGATTTGCCGAAGGAAATGGCTAGGAAATTGCGCGAGGCGCAAGTTAATGCATAATGCATAATGAAGGTTAGAAAATGGGATTTTCGTCAATCTAACCTTAGAAAAGGGGATTTTTGGCAATCTAACCTAACTTTCCGGTCACAATTTAAAAGGCAGGAGCGGAATTTTCGCTTCTGCCTTGATTTTTGAGAAATTTGCGATTTGGCAAATCTCTCACTGCTCATTGAGCGTTTAAATTGCACAGTCTGTACAAATATTCTGCTGCAGAGGCGCGTGTGACGCAGGTCTTTGCATTCGCGCTGTCGTCGGCATCGAATATACCAAGCTTGAGCATAGTGCCCACCTCGTCGCGCGCCCAGACGGGAACCGTGTACATGTTTTCAAAGCTAGTGCCTACCTCCTCGTCACCGGAGGCAATAAGCTTCGACATAATGATAGACGCCTCGTATTTTGTGATAGCGTCGTTGGGTCTGAAATAAAGTCCGTCAACCTCAAAGGCTCCGTTTACGATACCGCATTTCTGCGCGGTGGCAACGTAGCCGACGAGTGCCGCGGGAATTTTGTCGTTGTCGTCAAAGAAGGTCTTGGTGAGAGTGCTGTCCGCTCTCAGCCCCGCCGCCTTCATAGCCATTGCGACAAACTCAGCACGGGTCAGCTCTGCATCGGGATTGAAATACATACCGTCACCGACCGCAGTTCCGCTCATAACCCCCATTGCCGTCATGGCAATAACCGCGTTTTCCTCTCTTCTGCCGATGACGTCCGCGTAGGAAATGGGGCTCATTCTCTCGGTAACCCTGAGGCTCACACGCTGTGCCTCGGAGTAATTTCCGTATTCGTCACGTACAACGTAAACGAAGCTGTCATTGCCGCGGTAGCTTGCGCTCGGAGTGTAGCGGTATTCTCCCTCGGAGGAGCCTGTAAATCCGAGAGTTCCGTTTTTGGGGTAGCTTACGATAATATAGTCAATATCGTCATCCTCAGGGTCGGTTGCACTGAGCTTGCCGTAAAGAGAAATGCCCTCCTGTGTGGTCAAGGGTAGGGAAACGGCGGAATCCGTGTTAACTTTCGGCGCATAATTCACCTTTTGCGTGAACTTAAGAATACACTCAAGCTCAGCACCTGCGCAAAGTCCGTCAACCGTGAATTTAAAGCCGGTTTGGCTCACGGACGCCGATGCAGGAATGAATGATAGCGAGCCGAGGTTTCTGCGGCGGATAGTCTGCCCTGCGCTAAGCTCCCTGTCTGCAAGCATCAGGGTGCCGTCCTTTTCCTCGGGGAGAGCCGTCACGGTTATGCTCTTGAAATCCGAGCAGCAGAGAGCGGATTTGAAATCGGCATCTGAGAAGCGTATAGGATTGCCGACAATGCCTGTCTTGATAAGATTGACGTCGTTTGCGATTACCCGAACCCCTGAGCCTAAGGAAGCCGCAGAAGCTATCCCGACGGAGCCTATCAGCAAAAGCGCCGCAAGAAATGCGAAGATTAATTTTTTCATTTTTCCTCCTTGATATCCGGTCAGCCTTGCGAAAGAGAAAGCTGCGCGACGCCTGAATTTACGTCGGTCGCGAGGGCGCTTTTTGCTCTTGCGCGCGGTCTGCCGAGTTATTGCTAGAGTTAATATTACCCAAAAAAGCGTTGCTTATTCGCTTGCGCGACGCCCGTGCCCACAAAATGTTTAAATTTAAATATATATAAAGGTATTGACAAAGAACGCGCGTGCGGTTATAATATATGGTGGTAATTTTAAAATTATGCCTTTCGGTGAGCCTTGCTCCTCACCGAAAACAGCTTGGCATGTTGGGTGAATGAATGAAAAAGAAAATGACGAAAAAGAAAAAGATAGTTATAATAACTCTCGGGGTCGTGCTGGCTTTGGCTATTGCGGCCGCAGTTTTGCTTATCATTCACTTCAATCAGCCCGAGGAATACGAGGAGCAGGAGGTATTCTATCAGGGCGAGTTCGAATACAGAATAAAGGACGACGGCACCGTTGAGATAACCGGATATCTCGGCTCGGATAACGAGATTTTAATCCCTACGGTAATTGACAATATGTTCGTTACCTCCATAGCCTCCAATGCCATGCGAGAAGCTGAGTTCCATACGGTCACTATCGGTACGTTCGTTGAAAGCATAGGCGATTACGCCTTCGCGCAAAATACATATCTTAAAAGAATCAATTTCTCAAACTCGGTAAAGAGTATCGGAATCGGTGCCTTTGCGGAATGTACCGCGCTTATGGACGTTGCGATGACCGAGCCGCTTGAAATTATAGGCGAGCACGCCTTCTACGGCTGTAACAGACTTGAGCTGGTTGCCATACCGAAAACCGTAAGGGAAATCGGTGCCTATGCATTCAGCCAGTGCATAGCTCTGTCTATGATTGACATTGCCGCAGAGAATTACAGCATCGGAGAGGGAGCATTCCTCGCTTGCGCGCTTGAGGTATTTATAGACGAGGGCGCCGTGCGCTCTATTGGAAAGGGTGCTTTCAGAACCTGCGAGGAGCTCAAAACCGTGAAGCTCGGTAAAAACGTCAAGAGCATAGGAAATCTCGCATTCGACCTTTGTCACTCTCTTGAAGCAATCTCGGTTGACCCCGATAACGAGTATTTCACAACCGAGGGTGGAGTTCTGGTTGATATTGCGGCGAAATCCGTCGTTCTCATGCCTGAAAAAACTACTATAACACAGTATACCGTGCCGGATTACGTCACCAAAATCTGCGAAAGAGCCTTCATGAACGTGCTTGCGCTCGAAAAAGTAACGCTCCCCGAGAAACTTGAAGAAATCGGAACCTACGCCTTCTATCTTTGCGATAACCTCGCTGAAATCAACCTCCACGACGGCATTGAAAAGGTCGGTGGAATGGCGTTTTACAGAACCGAATACGTTGAGAAAAGCACCGAGGAATTTCTTGTCGTCGGTGACGGTATTCTCATAAATTATTCTCCCAAAATGAGCGGAATCAGATACGCAACTACCGAGCACGCAACCCCCGTAACAGACAGCTCGGGCAGGGAAATCGGTGTCAGTGTCAAGGTTCCCGATAACGTAAAAATCATCAGCTCTGCATTCGCATTCAGCGAGGGCGTCGTAGAGGTTAAGGTCGGAAAAGGCGTAGACGAGATAACCGATTACGGCTTCTATTCCTCACTAGACCTTGAAAAAGTCAGCTTCGAAGAGGGCGTTGAGAAAATCGGTCAAAGATGCTTTGAGGACTGCTACCTCTTGCGCGATATATCATTCCCGGACAGCCTTACCGACGTAGGTCCGTATACCTTCTTCGGTTGCCAGGGCTTGAAGGAAATAACGATTCCCGCATCATTTGGCAAGGTTCCCGATTATGCCTTTGCCGACTGTATAAATCTCAAAAGCGTAATTCTTGAAAGCGGTGTCAAATCCATAGGTCAGTACGCCTTTTACAGAGCAGAGGCGCTCGACACCATAGAAATTCCCGCCTCGGTTACTAAAATAGACGAGGCAGCCTTCTCGGCTACCGGATTCGTTGAATTTACCGTGCCCGATACCGTCACGGATTTGGGTATTTACATATTCTTTGAGTCAACCAAGCTTCAAAAGCTGGTTCTCGGCAAGGGCGCACCCTCTCCCACCGAGGGTATCGCGGCAAGATGCACCGCGCTTATTGAAGTTACCGTTCCGAACGGCGCAACCGAGGTCGGTGCCGATGCCTTTGCGGATTGCACCTTGCTTATGGACGTTCTGCTCCCCTCTACCGTGACTTCCATAGGAGATTACGCCTTCTCTAACTGTACTGAGCTTGAGTCGTTTGAGGCATCCGGCATTACCAAAATCGGTGACTATGCCTTTACCGCTTGTATGAAGCTCTCCGACTTTAAGCTTCCTGCCGGTGTCAGCTCGATAGGTGCTTATGCATTCAGAAGCTGCTCTCTGCTTGAAGCACCCAGGCTTTCTGCAGTCACCTATATAGGAAAGGGTGCATTTATGAACTGCACCTCCTTTAAGGCGGTTGATATAACCGCGCTCAGATACGCCGTACCCGACGAGCTGTTCTCGGGCTGCTCGGCTATTAAGAGCGTAAAATTAGCTCCCACAGTCGAGAAAATCGGTGCATCTGCATTTACAAACTGTGCCTCTCTTGTCTCAATAAATCTTCCCGAGGCTCTGAAAAGAATAGATATGAACGCCTTTTCAGCATGCACGTCGCTCGCTCGCGTAGACTTTAACGAAAATATTGAGGTAATAGCTAAACAGGCGTTCTATGCCTGCTACGAGCTTGAGGAGGTCAGCCTGCCGCGAAGCGTCAAGAGCATAGGCCTCAGAGCCTTTGCCGAATGCGTAGGTCTTAAGCATTTCTCTATGGAAAATTCCGTTACGCATATGGATACTCTCGTATTCGAAAACGATGCAAATCTTTCCACCGTCAGACTTTCAAAGTCGCTTAAGGAAATTCCCGACCATACGTTTTACGGCTGTGCAAGCTTGGAAATCGTAACCGTTCCCGAAAAGGTGCATACCGTAGGCAAGGGTGCATTCCAAAATTGCACGTCGCTTTCTGAGATAAGCCTGCCTAAAACCTTGATTTCGGTTAAGGAGAATGCATTTGACGGCTGCTCCTCGCTTGATAAGGTCACTTATGCAGCAGAGAAAGAAAGCTTCTATTTCATCGTTATCGAGGACGGTAACGAATATCTTATCGTAGCTTATGGATAGGAGCTGAAAAAATGCTTGTAATATCGGTTGCGGGGCTTCCCATAGCCCTGAATAACAGATTTCCCGAAATCGCGGATTTCGCCGCTGATTATCTGACTGACGAGAAGCCTCTTTTTGAGGTTTGTGCCACAGATGAGGAGCTGGAAGCCGAGCTTGCGCTCGGAATGGGAGTATCCGTCGGTACCTGCGAGGGCGTGGTGCTTTACCGCAAAATAGCCGAAAGGCTTGCGGAATACGATGCCTTCGTCTTTCATAGCGCAATCATAGTCAAGGATGGCTCCGCCTACGCCGTAACGGCAAGGAGCGGTGTCGGCAAAACCACTCATATAAGGCTTTGGCTCGAGCAGTTCGGTGATAAGGCGTATATCCTCAACGGTGATAAACCAATTCTCCGCTTTATCGACGGCGTACCTTACGTTTCGGGTACACCCTGGATGGGTAAGGAGCGCTACGGCAGGCAGGGCCTGGTTCGCCTCAGCGCGATAGGCTTCCTTCGCCGCAGCGAGAAAAACTATGCCGAGCTCTGCTCTCCCGACGAGGTTCTTGACGAATTTTTAGCTCAGATATACATTCCCAAGAGCTGCGGAACGCTTGCTACTCTCGTTCTTGCAGACAAACTCATATCCTCGGTTCCTCTTTTGCGTCTTCACGTAAATATGGAAAAAGACGCCTCGCTCGTTGCCGCCGAGGCATTTGAAAAAGCTTGTAATTAATTAAAAAATATATATACCAAAGAAAGCAGGATTCAAAATGGAAACAACTAACAACGAAAAAGAAATTACCCTGTCGTATCTTCTTAAGGTTCTTAAGAAAAGTGCGATATGGATGCTTCTTGTAGCTATCGTCATAGGCTCTTTGGCGGCAGCTTACACGGCGTTTCTCGTTAAACCCAGATATCGCGCAACGGCTAATTTCTGGGTAAATAACGCTTCGTCGGACTACGACTATGCATCGCAGGCTCAGGTCGGCGCGGCACTCGTAATCGCGGCAAACTGCGTTGAGCTGGCTTATCAGGAGCTGCCCGCAAAGGAAGCGGTAAAGCTCAGAGATTACGAGCTTGCGAAAAATCTCGGTTTCACCGATGAGGACGGTGAGGTAGGCGAGGACGAATACAATGCGTGCGTAGCTTACGTCCGCAGCACTATAGCTGCAGGCAAATCCGATGAAACCACGGGATTTTATATCTCTGTAACCTCGGATACGAGAAAGCATACTTATGCTATTGTTTGTGCACTTCAAGAGGTTCTTCCCGACACTGTTTTCAGCCTCGTCGGAATTAAGGATAACGAAAATAACGCTCCCATGATAAGACCTACCACTACGGTTGACTACGAGGCGGAGGTTTCCACAGTCAAGGATTCTCCCGTCAAGTCCTTTGCAATAGCGGCTCTTATCTCCGCGGTAGTAGTATTCGTTCTCTTCTTCATTCTCTCGCTGCTCGATACGATAGTTTATACCGATGCGATGCTCAAGGAGAATTTCAATCATCCTATCGTTGGAACGATACCCAACTGGGCAAACGTCAATTCGCATAACACCTCCCGCGTTACCAAAATACTCAGAAACAGCAAAAAGTATAAGCACAGCGACCTTATTCTTCGCGACTATACCGACAGACTTCTTAACCCCAGAGCGCCCTTCGCTGTAACCGAGGCGTTCAACACCTTAAGAACCAACATAATATTCTCTCTCGCAAACGCGAAGAACCCTGTAATCGCAATAACCAGTGCAAGATCGGCAGAGGGTAAATCCCTTATGTCATCAAACACGGCAATATCCTTGTCCTTCCTTGAGAAAAAGGTTCTGCTCGTAGAGTGCGATATGAGATGCCCCTCCTTCTCTAAGGTGTTCTCCAAAAAGACCGGCGACGGACTTTCCGAGCTCCTTGCAGGAATGGTTGAGTCACCCGAAGACGTAATCGTTAACTACGACGAAAACCTCGATATAATCTTCTGCGGAAAGATTCCTCCGAACCCCTCAGAGCTTCTTTCCTCCGAGCGTATGAGCCAGCTTGTTGCCGAGTGGCGCACTAAGTACGACTATATCGTTCTTGATATGCCTCCCGTATGTGAGGTTGCTGACGCCGGCGTTATTTCCACTATGGTAAGCGGCTACGTAGTAACCGTAAGAAGCAATTTCTCGGATATCAACGAGGTTCGCTCCGCAGCAGCGGGACTTGAAGCGGTTAACGGCAATATCCTCGGCTTCATTCTCAACGACGTCAACCTTAAGGCTCGCGGTGAGTACAAGAACGACTACCACAAGCTTTACAGAAAGACCGCGGTTTCCACTTTCATCGAAGAATCTGACAATTAATCAAATCGATTGCGTGATAGTGACAGCGCATAATAAAAATCAGATGAGGCTCGGTCGGATTACTTTCTCTTGCCTAACCGAATAAAAACAAGAGGTATTGTGAAAAAACACAGTACCCCTTTTGTTATAAGTGCGCTTTTACTTAATTCAAGGTCGAAAACCTGCTGTTTTCCTTTGTTTTACTGTTTTTTATTCTATTTCCGTTTCCTCCCTCCGACGCATGTATATACGCCTCTCGGTCGGAGAACGAAAATTTCTGCTCTGAATCCGTTCGCCCCAAGGTTCTGTTCTCATTAAGAATTCACCGAATTCGTATTCCGAATGAGTTTTCTCGAATTTAGCCTTGAATTTATTGAATTCTTAATGAGAAAGCCCCTTCGTTATTGTCGGATTGCCGAATTTTTCCGGCAGGAAATTACGAGTGAAATTCGCGCCCGTGCCTGTAAAAGAGACGCTTATCGTTTTTGCAAATATTTTCTCATATCTATCGCGCAGGCGAGAAGAATGATAAGTCCCTTTATGATATAGAGCATATTTTGGTCTACCGAGAGGAAATTCAGTCCGACGAATATAATCTGCAAAAGCAGAACTCCGATAACTATTCCGGAGATTTTTCCGGTTCCGCCAACGAAGGAAACACCGCCTATAACGCAGGATGCAATAGCATCACTTTCGTAGTTGAGTCCCGTGTACGAGGCACTTGAGCCGATTCTTGCGCTCTCAATAAAACCGGTGATGCCGTAAAGCACGCCTGCAAGCACGAAAACGCTCACAACGGTTTTAAAGACGTTTACACCGGATACTCTTGCCGCCTCCTCGTTTGCACCCACGGCAAACATATTCTTGCCGAATGTTGTTTTGTTCCATACAATCCACATTATCACCGTGATGATAACCGCGTAGAGCACGTATTTAGGCACGGCAATTCCGCCGACTCTGAAAAGAGGTCCCGAAACGAACTCAATATAGGAGGAATCAAGACCCGAAAGCGTCTGACCGCCGTTACCGCCTATCTGAAGATACAGAAGCGCTGTTCCGTATATGATAAGCTGAGTCGAAAGCGTAACGATAAAGGGATGAAGCTTGAATTTTGCAACGAAAAAGCCGTTGACAAATCCTATCACAGCGCCCACACCGATAACAGCTATGATAACGAGAATTATCGGCAGAGGAGAGAAGGAAAACATTCTAGAGCCGTACAGTGCGCTCTGAAGCAGAGAAGCCGTTATACATGCGGTAAGTCCTACGGCTCTTCCTGCCGAAATGTCGGTTCCCGTCAGAACGATTGCTCCTCCGACACCCAGAGCTATCGGCAGACGCGAAGCAGTGAGCGAGAGAATATTAATTATTGATGCCGTCGATAAAAACCTAGGCCTCATTATTGCTATAACCGTTATTGCCAACAGGATTATAATAATCATTGCATTATTCAGCAAAAAGTCGGTTATTCGCTTTCTTTTGTCTTCCCGCGGCAGCTCGCGAAATTCGTCAAATCTGCGCTTTGCCTGCGTACCGTATCCGTGAAATGCACCGAGGATTTTCTCCCCGAAACGTTTTTTATCTTCCATAAAAGGTTAAACTCCAAAATGAATTTGCATCATCAGAGCCGCCAAATAGCATACCGCCCAACGTTGCCGCTCAGACGTACCTTGTGGCAAGCTCCATGATTTGTTCCTGAGTGGTATCGCCCGGTAAAATTCCGGCGGCTCTGCCACCGCTCATAACGAGAATTCTGTCGCAAAGTCCAAGCAACTCCGGCATCTCCGAGGAAACCAGAATAACGCCTTTTCCATTCTCGGCAAGCTCTAGCATAAGCTTGTAAATTTCGTACTTTGCGCCAACGTCAATGCCTCGCGTAGGCTCGTCGAGAAGAAACACCTCAGGCTCGGTGAGCAGCCAGCGTGAGAATATCACCTTTTGCTGATTTCCTCCCGAAAGCGCCCGGATTTGTGTTCGTACTCCGGGTGTCTTTACGCCCAGCGTCTTTACGTATTCCTCGGTAACGCTCTCCATTTTTCTCTTTGACAGAAATATGCCCCGTCTGAATACCCCAAGACTTGATATAACGGTATTTTCAAGCACAGAGAGTATACCGAATATTCCCGAGCGCCGTCTTTCCTCGGTCACTAAGGCAAATCCGTTCTTTATAGCTTTTCCGGGCGTGGAATTGTCAATTTTTTTGCCGTGAAGCTCCATTTCGCCTCCGTCAAGGCGGCTGATGCCGAATATAGCCTCAAGAAGCTCGGTGCGCCCTGCTCCGTCAAGCCCCGCAACACCGAGTATCTCACCCTTGCGAAGCGTCAGGCTGACGTCTGTCAGTCGGTTGTATCTTGCGCTGACACCGTGCATCTCAAACAGTACACCGCCCGGGGTATTATTGCGCTCGGGGTACCTTGCTGAAAGCTCTCTGCCAACCATAAGCCTGATAATTTCCGCAGATGAGGTTTCAGCGGCGGGCTTGGTTGCTATGTGCTTTCCGTCGCGCATAACGGTAACCGTGTCGGATATTCGGAGAATTTCCTCCATTTTGTGCGAAATATATATTATTCCGCAGCCGCGCCTCTTCAGCATTTCTATAATTTTGAAAAGTCGCTCTGCCTCGGCGTCGTTGAGAGATGAGGTAGGCTCGTCAAAAATTATGACCTTCGAGCCGTAAGAAACCGCCTTGGCAATTTCCAGCATCTGACGCTTTGAAACCGACAGCGTGCCTGTGATTGCCGTAGGACTTATGTCAATCCCCAGCTCATCGAAAAGTCTGGCCGTTTCCTTCTGCATGCGTCGCTCGTCAACGAAAGGTAACCGTTTCCATAGCCTCGGGTATCTGCCGAGCCATATATTGTCTGCGGCGGAACGCTTAAG
>JAZNDN010000039.1:0-10675 GCA_045588085.1 Eubacteriales bacterium | reverse complement strand
TGACACCCTTATAGCCCTTGGCAACGATTTCGGCATTAAATCCGCCCGGTGCAACGGTGAGGAATGCAGCGTAAAACTCCATAGGATAGTAAATTTTATACCAGCAAAGACGGATAGCCGACATAACGTAGGCTGCGGCGTGAGCCTTCGGGAACATGTATTTTATCTTCTTACAGGATTCGATATACCAATCGGGAACGTCGTGCGCTCGCATTGCCTCCTCCTGCGCAGGCGTCAGTCCCTTTCCCTTTCTTACCTTTTCCATTATTTCAAAGGAAAGAGAATCCTCAACGCCGTGCCTGATAAGATAAAGCATTATTCCGTCACGCGTTCCTATAACCTCGGATATATCGCATATTCCCTGCTTTATAAGGTCCTGACCGTTTCCGAGCCACACGTCAGTTCCGTGAGTAAGACCCGAAACCTGAACCAAGTCGGCAAAGGTTTTTGGCTTTGCATCAAGCAAAACCTGCTGCAAGAATCGCGTGCCGAACTCGGGAATACCGAAGGTTCCGACCTGAACACCGCCTATATCCTCAGGAGATATTTTAAGCGGTGCGGTTGAGTGGAACAGCTCGTAAACCGACCTGTCGTTCATCTTAACGTCCAGAACGCTGGTATTCGTATAACGCTCAAGCATTTTATACTTGGTCGGCATATCGTGTCCAAGCTCGTCAAGCTTAAGTATGGTATCGTGAAGATAGGAGAACTGATAATGCGTCGTTATAATATCGGAATTTGGGTCGTCGGCAGGGTGCTGAACCGGTGTGAAATCGTAGATATCGTATTCCGTCGGAACGACTATTATACCGCCGGGGTGCTGGCTGGTGGTTCTCTTTATGCCAACCATTTGAGATACCATATAGGATATCTGCGCCTTGGGAATGGATATACGCCTTTCCTCAAGGTATTTATTTATGTATCCCCACGCAGTTTTATCTGCAAGAGTGCCTATCGTACCGGCGCGGAACACCTGCCCCTGACCGAACAGCTCCTCGGTGTACTTATGAACCTTGCCCTGTACGTCACCCGAGAAATTAAGGTCTATATCGGGGGATTTATCTCCGTGGAAGCCGAGGAAGGTTTCGAAAGGAATATCCTGACCGTCCATTATCATGGGAGTGCTGCAATGCGGGCAGCTCTTATCGGGCAGGTCAAAGCCCGAGCCTACCGAGCCGTCGAGGAAAAATTCGCTGTGACGGCAATTCGGGCATCTGTAATGCGGCGGAAGCGGGTTAACCTCGGAAATTCCCGACATGGTTGCAACGAATGACGAGCCTACCGAGCCGCGTGAGCCTACCTGATAACCTAGCTTTTCCGAGTATGCAACGAGCTTTACGGCAATCATATAAAGCACTGCAAAGCCATTACCTATAATTGAATCAAGCTCTCTTTTAAGCCTTTTTTCAACGACCTCGGGAAGCACGTCGCCGTACCACGCATGCGCGCGGTTCCAACAGGATTCGACAAGCTCCTCCTTGGCTCCCGGAATATCCGGCTCGTATCTGCCCTCGGGAATAGGTCTTATCTTCTCGCACATATCGGCGATTTTGTTGGTATTGTCTATTACTACCTCCTCTGCCGCCTCGGTGCCGAGATATTCAAACTCGGAAAGCATCTCCTCGGTGGTTCGCAGGTATATGGGAAGCTCCCTGTCGGCATCCGAGAATTTCATTCCCGCCATAATTATGTGACGGTAAATTTCGTCCTCTTTGTTAAGGAAATGCGCATCGCAGGTTGCTACGACGGGCTTTCCAAGCTTTTTGCCGAGCGCGTAAATTCTTCTGTTAAGCTCCCGAAGCCCCTCGTCGTCGGCTACCTTACCGTTTTCAACGAGGAAGCGGTTATTGCATATAGGCTGAATTTCGAGATAATCGTAGAAGGAAGCAATTTCCTCAAGCTGCTCCTCGCGAACGCCCTCTATAAGAGCCGAGAACAGCTCGCCCGCCTCGCAGGCAGAGCCGACGATAAGGCCCTCTCTGTGCTCATCAAGCACGGATTTCGGTATTCTCGGCACCTTTTTCTGTCTGCCGAATCCACCGTAATAGTTAAGATAGCTGTAAGAAACGAGCTTATAGAGGTTTTTAAGTCCCTCCTTATTCTTGGCGAATATTATCATGTGATAGGAGGGGAGCTTCAGGGGGTCGGATTTCTCGCTCATGACGTTCATAACGTCGGCAAAGGTAGCAACGCCCTCGGCTCTGAGTCTTGCCTGCATTTCGAAGAATATACGCGCAAGCACCTCGGCATCGTCCGAGGCTCTGTGGTGGTGGAAATCACCCAGCTTATAATAATTCGCAATAGTATCGAGCTTGTGGTTTTTGAGCTCGGAGTTTACGTATTTTGAAAGTCCGACGGTATCAAGATAGCTGTTCTCAAAGGTTATCCCGTGTCTTTCGCAGGCAACTCTTATAAATCCTACGTCAAAGCCTGCGTTGTGAGCTATGAGCATAGAATCCCCGGCAAAATCAAGGAAGGCTCTTACCGCCTCCTCTTCCCCGGGCGCACCCTTTACCATATCGTCGGTTATTGAGGTAAGCTCGGTTATTTTTTGGGGTATAGGCTCTTCGGGGTCTACGAAGATATCCATTTTATCAATTATCTTACCGGCCTTTATTTTAACCGCACCTATCTCTATGAGCTTGCAGGTTCTGTTAGAAAGACCCGTGGTTTCAACGTCAAAGACAACCATCTCACCGTCAAAATCGGGATAAGCGTTACCGAACATACACCTCGCGGTATCATTGACGAAATACGCCTCTATTCCGTAAAGAACCTTAAGGTCGGTATCCTTGCAGCCCTCCAGCGCAAGCATAACCTCGGGGAACGCCTGTACGTTTCCGTGGTCGGTGACGGCTATTGCCTTATGTCCCCAGCGGACAGCGGTATTTATAAGTGCCTTGGGTGATATAAGACCGTCCATTTGCGACATATTCGTGTGAAGATGAAGCTCAACGCGCTTTCTTGGTGCATTGTCCTGCCTTTCGGCACGGCTTATCTTCATTATTGATTTAGGGGAGAGGAAAAGCTCGTTATCGAATTTATCCCTCATGCATTTTCCGAGAACGGCAACGTGAGCTCCGACGAGCTTGTCCGCAAAGGAGGTTTGCTCGGCAGTCATGCTCTTTTTTACGTAAATTCCCGCAGAGCCGTCGGATATACCTATGCTGAGACTGACTCGGTCACTGTTACGGCTTTCTTTTTTCGTAACCTCAAATACCGTACCCAAAAATACCGACGTTGCGTTAGCCGACTCGGCATCGGAAAGCGGTACGGGTGCCTCTATGGCGAATTCGTCACCGAAAATCACCGAAGCCTCGGCGGTATTGTAAAGCGAGCTGCCGCGCTTGAACTCGGTGTCGCTTATATTCTCGTTATTACCCGTATCAGCGGAAATTCCCGCCTTTTTATCAAAATCGTAGTGCGGGTCGGCGGCTCTCGCCTCTGCCTCTTTTGCCTCTTTTGCACGGCGCATTTCCTCAAGCGCACGCTCGCGGTTTTCCTTCTCTGCCTGACGGAAGGTTTCTTCTCTGCGGCTTATTACCGCCTGCCTGCGCGCGTCAGCACCCTCGCCCTCTCTTATTACTATCCTACGCGATACACCGTATCTTGAAAGAAGAATATTCGAGAGTATTACCTCGGTTCCCGCATCACGAATAAAGCCGAGTCCGCTCTCAAAGTACGGAAGGTATGCAGTTATGGTTTCACCGTCGTCGGTATATGCAGCACCCGAGAAAAATCCGTTGGTAACGGCACCGCAAAGCGCTGCCTCGGCTGCAATTTCGCCAAATCTTTCTATGCTGAAGCTCTCCTTGGGGAAATGAGGCAATATCTTAAAGCTCTGCGCCATATAGAGCGCGCGGCATTCGTCCTCTATTTCATATATAAGCTCCGCATCCTCGGCGGTGCCAAAGCTGAGCTCAACCTCGACACGCATGGGGTCGCGCATATATCTTATCTTTACGTCGGTTGCTCTTTCCAAAAGAGCACGTTTTTCAGCCGTTGGCTGATAGCGCATAAAAACCTCTAAAAAGGGCTTATTTGCCATTGCCTCTTCCTTTCCTGAATATTACCGCGTCGGTGCTCTCCCCCTGCGGGGACGCTTCAATTATACCTTTGGGATATTCATTTTCTTTATTTCAAGAATGAGCTGCTCAACAAGCTCGTCCTCTTTTATTTTTCTGACGGTTTCGCCTTTTTTAAAGAGAAGCCCCTCGCCGACGCCGCCTGCAATTCCTATATCCGCCTCTTTTGCCTCGCCGGGACCGTTTACGGCACAGCCCATAAGAGCGACCTTTATATTCTTATCGGTAAGTCCCTCCTCAGCCGCACGGCGTTCAAATTCTCCGACGAGCTCAATGAGGTTGATTTTAGTTCTTGCACAGGTCGGGCAGGATACGATATCCATACCGCACAAGCTTACGATACCGAGGCTTCTTAAAATCTGCCTTGCCACTTTTATTTCTGACTCCGGCATTTCGGTGAGCGAAACTCTTATCGTATCGCCTATTCCCATAGCCAAAAGCGAGCCTATACCGACGCTGCTTTTTACGAGTGCCGAATGACCCGCTCCCGCCTCGGTAACGCCAAGGTGCAAGGGATAGTCGGTTTTCTCGGCTAAAATGCGGTTTGCCTCTATCATATTCGGTACTGATGATGCCTTCACCGAGATTACTATATCGTGGAAATCAAGCTCCTCAAGAAGCCCGGCGTGGTAAAGCGCGCTTTCTGCGAGTGCCGCAGCGGTGGGCGCACCGTGCGCCTCAAGTATATGGCGCTCAAGCGAGCCTGAGTTTACGCCTATTCTTATCGGCAGGCCGTATTCGCGGCACGCCTTGACTACTCCAAGTATTTTATCTCGGCTTCCGATATTTCCGGGGTTTATCCTTATTTTATCTGCGCCCGCTTTAGCCGAGGCAACGGCTATTTTATAGTCGAAATGTATATCCGCAACCAAGGGCACCGAAACGCCCATTTCCTTGAGCTTGGTGAAGGTTTTGGCGCACTCAAGAGTCGGCACGGCAAGCCTTACTATCTCGCACCCCGCTGCCTCAAGACGCTTTATCTGGGCATAGGTTGCATTCACGTCGGCAGTATCGGTATTTGTCATCGACTGCACGGATACCGGATTTTTACCGCCTATCCTAACGCTGCCAACCGAAAGCTCGCGGCTGTGTCTTCTATACGAATTGTAGTCCATTTTAAACCTCCGAGGGTCTTATCTTGCGGCACTTAGAGCGCCAGCTGTAATATATCCTTTACCATTATAACCGCAGACAGTCCGAGAAGCAGAAACAGTCCGACGGCATTTATCGCACCCTCCACCTTCGGAGGAAGCTTTTTTCTCGTTATCATTTCAACAAGCAGAGTCAGAAGCCTGCCTCCGTCAAGCGCGGGAATGGGCAAAAGGTTCATAACTCCGAGATTTATACTTATAAGCACGGTGATATAAAGCACGGAAACGAAGCCCTGCGCGACGGCATCACCGATAGCCCCCGAAATACCCACGGGACCGGAAACCGCGGCAAGCGTATATCTTCCCGTTATCAAATCGAAAAGCGATTCCCAGCACATTCTGACGATAAGCACACCCTTAAAGAAGGAATACCGCATAACGCTGCCGAAGCTCTTTTCTACCTCGTAGACCTTAAAATCCATAACGCCGAAGGTTTGACCCTGGCTTTCCTGCCTTGGAAACTCTACGTCGCGGAGCGTCAGCTCCTCACCGTCTCTTATGACAGTTATATCAACAGGCTCGTATCCGCGCCTCATAATTTCATAGCTGAGCTCGTCGAGTATTCTGACGCGCTTACCGTCAACCGCAACTATCTCGTCGCCAATCTCAAGTCCGCACTCGGCAGAGCTTATTTCATAGCCGGTGTCCTCCTTGCTGTGAAAATCACCGACTGTGGTATCACCTATCTTAATAAGCGAGGTAAGCAATATCATAGCTAAAAATCCCGCTATGATATTCACCGCGGCACCTGCGGCGGTTATTATAAATCTCTGCCATGCGGGCTTCTTTCCGAAGGTATTGGGAATATCCTCGTATTCCTCGTCCTCTCCGTTTTCGCCCGGCATTGAAACGAATCCGCCTATGGGAAGCATGGCTAGACTGTATTTTATTCCGCTCTTCTTGGAATCGTACCAGAGAAGCCTCGGCCCCATGCCTATCGAAAACTCCTCTATTTTAACGCCGAAAATTCTGGCGGTTATATAATGCCCGAACTCATGAATGAATATCAGAAATCCAAATATGAGAACGGCTGCAACCACTGTTAATGCTGTACTCAAAATTCTCCCTCTGCGCCGCAGTGCGCGGCTATGCTTTTATGCTTTTATTTAGGCTTTTCGGTCGGATTTTCTTGTTCTGCCGACTGTGCTTTATGCTTTCATTATGCCCAAAGGTCAGATAAGACCGCGGCAAATGCTGATAATTTTCTCATCCGCATAGACTCTTGCCTCTCTGTCCTGAGCAATTATGCCCTCAAGGCTATGCACCTCTTTTGCCGAGCTCATTCGCAGGCAGGTGTCGGTTACCACCTCTGAGATTCTGTAAAACGGTATTTTCTCTCGGAGAAAGGCTTCGACCGCAACCTCGTTTGCCGCGTTCATTACGGCACAGACAGCACCGCCCTCTGCC
Source organism: Eubacteriales bacterium (assembly GCA_045588085.1). GTDB lineage: Bacteria > Bacillota > Clostridia > Oscillospirales > CAG-272 > UBA1740. The sequence continues at coordinate 4,032 of JAZNDN010000039.1, read as the reverse complement.
ATTGCCCATTTGGCAAGAGCAAGAAGCGGAAAGGCTTCGGTATCAGGCTCGGCAAAGGTTAGTCCTCCGAGCTTTACCAAATCAAGCTCCAAAGATGCGCTCTCGCATCTTTCGGGATAATCAACAGCATACTGGACGCACATACGCATATCCGGCACCGAAAATTCTCCGATAACGCTGTTATCAATATATTCCACCGCTGAATGCAATATACTCTCTCGGTGAACCAAAACTCTGATTTTCTCGGACGGAACCGAGAAAAGATGAGCAGCCTCAACTACCTCAAAGCCCTTATTCATAAGGGTTGCCGAATCAACGGTTATCTTTCTGCCCATTTTCCAGGTCGGATGCGCGAGAGTATCTGCAAGAGTTACCGCCTTAAGCTCCTCGCGCGTTTTTGAGAAGAACGGTCCTCCGGAGGCTGTAAGCCATATACGCTTCACCTCAGAGGATTTTCCCGATTTCATGGACTGGAAGATTGCCGAATGCTCACTGTCTACGGGTATTATCTCGGTGCCTCGCTCGCGCGCTCTCGCCATTACTATCTCACCCGCAATAACGAGGCTCTCCTTATTTGCAAGCGCCAGCCTTTTTCCCGAATCTATCACGGCAAGCGAGGGCAAAAGTCCCGCCTCGCCTATTATAGAGTTAACGACGGTCTCGGCAGAGCTCTCGGCTACCGCCTCAAGTATTCCCTCCTCGCCTGCAAAAACCTTGACACCGGTATCGCCTACCGCAAGTGCAAGCTCCTCGGCAGCGCGGCGGTCTGCCATAGCCACCGCACGCGGACGGAACTCTCTTATTATTTGCTCTGTCAGCGCGACGTTTGAGTTAGCGCTCACGGTATCAACTCTGTAACCGCGGCTTCTTGCAACGTCCAGTGCCTGCATTCCGACGGAGCCTGTTGCTCCGAGAACGGCGACGGTCTTACTCATATATCGTTACACCCTCCGGCATCGTAAATTTCATATAGGTATCAAAGCAGTCCAAGCCGCACGGAAGCCGAAAGCACGGCAAATGCGCCCCGATTGCTTATTCTGCATTTTAAAAAAGCTGGCTTCCCGGGAAATGCCGCATAACGTAGGCGCACACCGAAGAAGCCGAGCTTTATCAGACGACGGTAAACGGGCTTATAATCAGGCAAATGACAAGAGCCGCCATGGATACCGCCATAATTGAATCGAATCTGTCAACTACACCGCCGTGCCCGGGGAATATGTTTCCGTAATCCTTTACGCCGTTTTCCCTCTTTATAACCGAGGCAATAAGGTCGCCTATCTGAGAGATTACCGAAAGCACGGCACCCGACACAGCAAGCACGATATAGTTCGGTTGGAGCGTAGGAATATCAAGCCAACCTGTAACAAGGGATACAATCAATCCGTAGAGCATCATTCCCGCAACGGCGCTGAAGACACCGCCTATGGCACCCTCGACGGTTTTCTTGGGACTTACCTCGGGGATAAGCTTATGCTTTCCGAAGAAATACCCGAAAAGATATGCACCGACGTCGGTAATCCATGCAGGAATAAAAATCATACCCAGACAGAAGAATCCTACGTCCGCTATACGTCTTATGAGCGAAAGCGCCGAGAACGAGGCAACGAGATACACCACGATAATGAATGCACTAGCAAATTCACCGAACGCCATTCTGCCGCGCTCGCAAACTGCAACTACGAAAAGATACAGCATAAACGCGTAGAGTGTGAGCGCGAGAATCAGTAGGAATGTGAAATGCGAATCTATTCCGAAAAGACTGATGTCGAACACGTCGAACAAATACGCGAGAAGCGGCATTGAAACGGCAATAAGGTAGGAAGGCACGGCAAGATACAGGCGCTTGTGAAGATTGAACACCTTGAGCACCTCAAATGCCGCAACGGCTGCAAAGAGCGACAAAACTATAGGATATGCGACCGTGTTCGAAAGAACGAGAACGGCAATAAGTCCTGCTGTTATGAGCGCTGCTGTTATTGCTCTTTGCTTCATTTTACTGCTCCTCCTTGTCAAGACCGCCAAAGCGGCGGTTTCTGGAATTGAACTGACTGATACAGTAATCTATATCCTTCTCGGAAAAATCAGGCCACAGCGTATCAAGAACTATTATCTCGGAATACGCGCTCTGCCAAAGAAGGAAGTTTGAAATTCGGAATTCTCCGCCGGTTCTTATAATAAGGTCGGGGTCGGGCGTTCCTGCGGTGTAAAGGAATTTTGATATGTTTTCCTCCGTCACAGGAAGACCTGCCGAAATAGCCTTATTCGCGGCGGTAACTATTTCATCTCTGCCTCCGTAGTTTATAGCGAGATTACATACAAAGCTGCGCTCACCGCACATATTCTCTATTTCTATGCACTTATTGCGAAGCTTTTCGGGAAGCGCCGCCTTATCACCGAGGAAGCGCATGGCAAAATCGGGGTCCTTGTTTATTCTGTCCACTACGACCTCGTCAAGATACTTGTAGACGAGGTTCATAATAGCGTCGACCTCCGCCTTGGGCCTTTTCCAGTTTTCCGTGGAAAAGGCGTAGAGGGTGACGTAATGGACACCGCGCGCCTTAAGCTTCAGAAGAATATCCTCAATTATTGCGGCACCCGCCTTATGTCCGACGGTTCTCGGAAGCAGGCGTTTTTTCGCCCATCTGCCGTTACCGTCCATTATTATAGCGACGGAATTCGGGCCTGCCCCCGCTCCGCCTTTATTCTTATTACTCAATTTTCTATCCTTTCGGGAAGGGATTGTGAGCTTTGGAAAAATTATATTTCCATAATCTCCTTAGTCTTTGCAGCGGTTACCGCGTCGATATCCTTGATAAATTTATCGGTGAGGTCCTGAATTGCCTTATCGCTGGACTTTGCCTCATCCTCGGTCGTCGCGGAATTTTTCTTCATAAGCTTGGTTTTGTCGTTTGCATCGCGGCGGATATTACGGATAGCAACCTTTGCATCCTCTCCGAGCTTTGCAACCTGCTTGGAAAGCTCCTTTCTGCGCTCCTCTGTCATAGGAGGGAAGGTAAGACGGATACAAGCACCGTCGTTCTGCGGATGAATGCCAAGGTCGGAGGTCAAAATCGCCTTCTCTATTCCCTTCATTGCGCTCTTATCCCAAGCGGTGATGGTGATGGTTCTGGCATCGGCAACCTTAATTTCCGCGATTGAGGAAATAGCAGTAGGCGAGCCGTAGTATTCAACCTCTATCTTCTTAAGAACGTCGGGATTTGCCTTGCCCGCTCTGATTGTGGAAAGATTTTCTCTGTAAGAGGAAAGGCTTTTTATCATTTTGCCTTCGTATTCTTTGGTATCAAGCTTCATAACTTTTCTCCTTGCTTATATGTAGTGAATTTTTAAATAATTTATTCAGCGAGAACTAAAGTTCCCTCGGTACGCCCCTCAACTGCCTTTACAATGTCCTCGGCAGAGCTTAGTCCGAATACCTTTATCGTCATTCCGTTTGCAAGGCAGAATGCCGTTGCGGTTGCGTCTATTGCCTTGAGGTTCATTGCAAGAACCTCCGACGCCTTGATGCATTCTATCTTCTTTGCATCAGGGTCTTTTCTGGGGTCTGCGGTGTATATGTAGTCGATATTCTTCGCCATAAGCATCGCATCGGCGTCAATTTCTCTTGCTCTGACGGCACCTGCGGTATCGGTTGAGAGGAACGGCACGCCGAGTCCTCCGCCGAAAATAACTATCTTACCCTCGGAAAGATATTTCTTTGCAACCTCGGAATTATAATACTCGGCAAACGGCTCCATAGCAATCGAGGTCATAACGGTTGCCGAGGCTCCTGCTCTTATAACAGCGTCCTTAAGACAAATCGAATTGATAACGGTTGCAAGCATACCCATTCTGTCTGCGCTGACCTGGTCCATATCTGTGCCCTGCCTGCCGCGCCAGATATTTCCCGCACCGACGACTACGGCTATCTCGTATCCCTTATCGGCACACCTTTTAAGTGCTGCAGCTACCTCGTCAACGAACTCACCGTCGTAAATATCCGCGCTTTTCTTCTTAAAGTCGGATCGTAGCCAT
>JAZNDN010000038.1:0-24513 GCA_045588085.1 Eubacteriales bacterium | reverse complement strand
TCGAAATTCTCAAGTCCAAAAGAAAGGGCAATTACAATATAGTTAAGATAGACCCCGATTTCGTTCCGGCTCCTATCGAAAGAAAGCAGGTCTTTGGAATCACCTTTGAGCAGGGCAGAAACAATTTTGAGATAAACCGCGCTCTTTTATCCAACGTGGTTACAAAGAATAAGGATTTGCCTGAGGAGGCTGTACGCGACCTCATAATCGCTCTTATCACTCTTAAGTACACTCAGTCCAACTCCGTTTGCTATGCCGTTGACGGTCAGGCAATCGGTGTCGGTGCGGGACAGCAGTCAAGAATTCACTGCACCCGTCTTGCAGGCGACAAGGCAAACACATGGTTCTTGCGCCAGCATGAAAAGGTGCTTTCGCTTCCCTTCAAGGCTGAGCTTGGCAGACCTGACAGAGATAACGTTATCGACGGCTATATAAATAAGAATGAGGAGGACGTTTGCGCAGATGGCATCTGGCAGAACTACTTCACCTCCCGCCCCGAGCCTCTTACCGACGAGGAGGCACGCGAGTATCTTGCTTCTATTGACGGCGTAGCACTCGGCTCGGATGCATTCTTCCCCTTCAGCGACAATATTGAGCGCGCTAAGAAGAGCGGAGTTAAGTATATTGCCGAGCCCGGCGGCTCAATCAGAGACGATGCGGTTATCGAATGCGCCGACAAATACGGTATGGCTATGGCGTTTACCGGAATGCGTCTTTTCCATCACTAATAAACGACTTGGAGAATTTAAATGAAGATACTTGTAGTTGGCGGCGGTGGCAGAGAACACGCCATCATCAAAAAGATAAAAGAAAACCCCGGTGTTGAAAAAATTTACGCTCTCCCCGGAAACGGCGGCATGGCAAACGATGCCGAGTGCGTCAATATCGGTGCTAAGGATATAGACGCAATAGTGGAGTTTGCTGTCCAAAATAAAATAGATTACGCGGTTGTAGCACCCGACGACCCCTTGGTTCTCGGTTGCGTTGATGCGCTTGCCAAGGTTGGAATCAAGTCATTCGGTCCCTGCGCGGCAGCAGCTATAATCGAGGGCAGCAAGGTCTTTTCCAAAAATCTTATGAAAAAGTACGGCATTCCAACAGCAGCATACGAGGTATTCGAAAACGCCGAAGCCGCGCTTGCTTATCTTGAGAGTGCACCTATTCCCACTGTTATAAAAGCTGACGGTCTGGCTCTCGGAAAGGGAGTTATCATAGCAATGACCCGCGATGAAGCGAAGGCTGCTGTTCTATCCATTATGGAGGACAAGGTATTCGGAAAGAGCGGAGAAAAGATTGTTATCGAAGAATTCCTTGAAGGACCTGAGGTTTCCGTTCTTTCCTTCACTGACGGAAAAACCGTAGTTCCCATGGTTTCCTCTCAGGACCACAAAAGAGCAAAGGACAACGACGAGGGACTCAACACGGGCGGTATGGGTACGGTTGCTCCGAACCCCTATTACACCGACTCTATTGCCGCAGAGTGCATGGAAAAGATATTTCTGCCGACAGTTCACGCAATGAATGCCGAAGGCAGAACCTTCAAGGGCTGTCTGTATTTCGGACTTATGCTTACTAAGGACGGTCCTAAGGTTATAGAGTACAACTGCCGTTTCGGAGACCCTGAAACTCAGGTTGTTCTTCCTCTGCTTGAAAGCGACCTTCTTACCGTTATGCAGGCTACCACGGACGGTACTCTTGCCGACTGCGAGGTTAAATTCAAAAACGGCTCTGCCTGCTGTGTTATCATGGCTTCCGCGGGATACCCCGAGGCTTATGAGAAGGGCTATGAGATAACCATTCCCGACGAGATTGCCGATTCGGTTTACGTTGCGGGAGCTTCTCTTAAGGACGGTAAGCTTCTTACCGCAGGAGGAAGAGTTCTCGGTGCTACCGCAGTTGCCGACACTCTTGAAGAGGCGATAGCAGATGCTTATTCTCTTGTTGATAAAATTCATTTCGGAAACGCGTTCTGGCGTCGCGATATAGGACAAAGAGCGCTTCTTGCGAAAAAGGAGAACTGATAGATATGGTATATAGAATTTTCGTTGAAAAAAAGCCCGAGCTTGCAAACGAGGCAAAGGCTCTGCTTTCCGAGCTTCGCTCCATGCTCGGCATAAAGACTCTTGAAGAGGTTCGTATCCTCAATCGCTACGATGCGGAAAACATTTCCGAGGAGCTTTTCCGTGAGGCTGTCGGTACGGTATTCTCCGAGCCCCAGCTCGATATTGCAACCGAGGATATAAGCACCGACGGATACACCGTTTTTGCTACCGAATATCTGCCCGGCCAGTTCGACCAGAGAGCAGATTCAGCAGCTCAGTGTATTCAGATTATTTCCTGCGCCGAGCGCCCCATCATACGCACCGCTAAGGTTTACCTCCTTGCAGGCAAGCTTACGGGCGAGGACATTGAGCAGATAAAAAAATACGTTATCAACCCCGTTGAAGCGCGCGAGGCTTCTCTTGAGCGTCCCGAAACTCTTGCTGTTAACTATGAAATTCCTACGGAGGTTGCAACTCTTGACGGATTCCTTGAGCTTAACGAGGCAGGACTTCGCGATTTTATAGCAACCTACGGCTTGGCTATGGATATTGACGATATCCGCTTCTGCCAGAGCTACTTCAAAACCGAAAGAAGATGCCCTACTATCACGGAAATCCGTATGATAGACACCTACTGGTCTGACCACTGCCGTCACACCACCTTCTTAACCACGATAGACAGCGTTCATTTTGACGACCCGCTTCTTGAAAAAACATACAAGGAATATATAAAGGCGCGTCATGAGCTTGGCAGAACAAAGCCTCAGAACCTTATGGATATCGCAACCCTTGCAACGAGATATCTCAAGGTAAACGGTAAGCTCCCCAAGCTTGACGAATCCGAGGAAATAAACGCATGCACGGTTAAAATCGAAGTTGAGATTGACGGAGTTAAGGAGCCTTGGCTTCTTCTGTTCAAGAATGAAACTCACAACCATCCTACCGAAATTGAGCCCTTCGGAGGCGCGGCAACCTGTATCGGCGGTGCTATAAGAGACCCGCTTTCAGGCCGTTCCTACGTTTACGCGGCTATGAGAGTTACCGGTGCTGCAGATCCCACTCGCCCGATTTCCGAAACCATGGAGGGCAAGCTTCCTCAGAGAAAGATAGTTCAGACTGCTGCGGCAGGATATTCCTCATACGGTAACCAGATAGGTCTTGCAACCGGTATGGTAGACGAGCTTTATCACGACGGATACGCTGCAAAGCGTATGGAAATAGGCGCGGTTATAGCAGCTGCTCCCGAAAAGAACGTTCGCCGTGAGTGCCCTGCTCCCGATGACGTTGTCATACTTCTCGGCGGCAGAACCGGACGCGACGGCTGCGGCGGTGCAACCGGCAAAACTAAAAAGCACACTCTTTCCTCTCTTGAAACCTGCGGTGCAGAGGTTCAGAAGGGTAATGCTCCTGAGGAAAGAAAGCTTCAAAGACTCTTCCGCAACCCCGAAGCAACCAAAATGATTAAGCGCTGCAACGATTTCGGTGCAGGCGGTGTTTCTGTTGCAGTAGGTGAGCTGGCTGACGGTCTGTTTATCGACCTCAACAAAGTTCCCAAAAAATACGAGGGACTTGACGGAACCGAGCTTGCAATAAGCGAATCCCAGGAGAGAATGGCAGTTGTAGTTGCTCCCGAGGACCTTGATAGATTTATGGAGCTCGCATATTCCGAAAACCTTGAAGCAACTGCTGTTGCAAGGGTTACCGAGGAAAAGCGACTTCGCATGGTGTGGAACGGAAAGACTATCGTTGACCTTTCCCGCGAATTTCTCAACTCAAACGGTGCAGAGAAGCATATTACCATAGCTCCTGTAAAAACCGGCATATATACTCCCAAAATTCCCGAATGCTTCGAATGCGGAATGAAGGATATGGTATCAGACCTCAACGTCTGCTCCAAACGCGGACTTTCGGAGCGCTTTGACTCTACCATAGGAGCCGGAACCGTCCTTATGCCCTTCGGAGGAAAACACCAGAAGACTCCCATTCAGGCAATGGTTCACAAAATTTCGGTTGAAAAGAAGCACACCGACACCGTGTCGTTCATGTCCTGGGGATATAACCCTCTTATCGCAGAAAAGAGCCCATTCCACAGCGCATATCTTGCGGTTGTTGAAAGCGTATGTAAGCTGATTGCAACCGGTGCTGATTTCAGCGACACCTATCTTACCTTCCAGGAATATTTCGAAAAGCCCGGTAAGGACGGAAAGAGATGGGGTAAGCCCCTCTCGGCACTTCTCGGAGCATTCAAGGCTCAGATGGAGCTCGGCATAGCTTCCATCGGCGGTAAGGACTCAATGAGCGGCTCCTTTGAAAGCCTTGACGTTCCTCCCACGCTCGTTTCCTTTGCGGTTACCACCGGCAAGGTAAGCGAGGTTATCTCCAATGACTTTAAGGCAGCAGGCCACAAGCTTATAAGAATTTCTCCCGAATACACCGCAGAGGGACTTCCCTCGGCAGAATCTCTCAAGGCAACCTTCGATAAGGTTACCACTCTTATGAGAGCCGGAAAGGTATATTCCGCATACACGCCTACCTATGCAGGCATCGCAGAAGCTGTATATAAGATGAGCATCGGTAACGCGCTTGGCTTCGAGTTCTGTGACAAGCTCTCGCTCGCTGATATCTTCGGTCTTTGCTATGGCTCGTTCTTGCTTGAGGTTGATAAAGACACCGAGGGTGAGCTTATAGGTTACATAACCTCCGAGGCACGTATATGCTACGGTGCGAAATCCGTTGGATTTGACGAGCTGAACTCCGCTTACGAGGGTAAGCTTGAAAAGGTATTCCCCACTCTTGAGGGCGGTGCTGTTAAGACCTACGACAAGTTCGAATTCAACGCAGAAACTCGACACGCTCCCGCGCTTAAGATTGCGAGACCCAAGGTTCTTATTCCCGTATTCCCCGGAACCAACTGTGAATACGACACCGCAAAGGTTCTTTCCGATGCAGGTGCTGAGGCTGAAATTTTCGTTATTAACAACCTTACCAAAGACGGTATTGCAAAATCGGCAGAGAGCTTTGCCAAAAAGCTTTCCACCTCACAGATGATATTCGTTCCCGGAGGCTTCTCCGGCGGTGACGAGCCCGACGGTTCCGGAAAGTTCATCATGGCATTCTTCAGAAATGAAGCTATCAAGGAGCAGGTGCACGACCTTCTCGACCGCCGTGACGGACTTATGGCAGGTATCTGCAACGGATTCCAGGCTCTCGTCAAGCTCGGCCTCGTTCCCTATGGCAGAATTATCGACGCTGACGCTACGGCTCCCACGCTTACCTTTAATACAATTGCACGTCACCAGTCAAAGCTTGTTCGCACGAGAATTTGCTCCAACAAATCTCCCTGGCTTGCAAACACGTCGGTAGGTGAAATATACACGGTTCCGATTTCCCACGGTGAAGGACGCTTCCTTGCAGACGACAAGACAGTCCTTGAGCTCGCAAAGAACGGACAGATTGCAACTCAGTACGTAGACCTTGACGGCAACCCCACAAGCGACATAAGATACAACCCTAACGACTCCGCATTTGCCATAGAGGGTATCACCTCTCCCGACGGCAGAGTTCTCGGAAAGATGGGACACAGCGAGCGTATCGGCAAGGGACTTTACCGCAACGTCATTGGTGAATTTGACATGAACATGTTCAAATCCGCAACCGACTATTTCAAAAAATAATTCATGAATATACGGCAGGGGCGTGCGACTTTCCCGTTCCGCACCTGCCGTAAGTAACACCCACGAAAGTGTACGCTCTACTGCGCCCGGCGCAAATAATTTAATCGGAAGGATTCATTATGGCATATTTATCCGATATTGAAATTGCACAAAATGCAAAAATGCTCCCAATAAACGACATAGCTCGCAGCATCGGAATTGAGGACGATTATCTTGAAAGCTACGGGAAATACAAGGCCAAGGTAAACTACACGCTTCTGTCTGAAAGCAAAAGACCCGACGGAAAGCTCATTCTGGTAACTGCAATAACTCCCACCCCCGCAGGTGAAGGAAAAACGACCACAACCATCGGTCTTGCCGACGGAATGAGACGAATAGGAAAGAGCTGCTCGGTGGCTCTGAGAGAGCCCTCGCTCGGCCCCGTGTTCGGAATTAAGGGCGGTGCCGCAGGCGGCGGATATGCTCAGGTCGTTCCCATGGAGGATATAAACCTACACTTTACAGGCGATTTTCACGCTATCGGTGCGGCAAACAATCTTCTTGCCGCTATGATAGACAACCATATATATCAAGGGAACCAGCTTGGTATCGACCCCAGACGCATTACCTGGAAAAGATGCGTCGATATGAATGACAGACAACTCAGATTCGTTACCGACGGCCTTGGTGGCAGAGTTAACGGAACGCCTCGCGAGGACGGCTTCGACATCACCGTAGCCTCGGAAATTATGGCTGTGTTCTGCCTTTCCAATTCTATAACAGACCTCAAAAACAAGCTCTCCAATATCGTTATAGGCTACACCTACGACGAAAAACCGGTTACCGCAGGTGATATCGGTGCTGTCGGCGCCATGGCTGCGCTTCTTAAGGACGCACTTAAACCCAACCTCGTGCAAACCCTTGAAGGAACCCCTGCATTTGTACACGGGGGTCCATTTGCCAACATTGCTCACGGCTGCAACTCAATAATTGCAACCAAAATGTCCATGAAGCTTTCCGACTATGCCATTACAGAAGCAGGCTTCGGAGCAGACCTCGGTGCTGAGAAATTTCTTGACATAAAATGCCGTATGGGCGGACTTACTCCCTCGGCAGTTGTCATAGTGGCAACGGTTCGCGCTCTCAAGATGCACGGGGGTATGGCAAAGAGCGAGCTTGGCAACGAAAATCTCGAAGCTCTTACCGCAGGTATACCCAATCTTCTGCGTCACGTTTCAAATATAAAGAACGTCTACAAGCTTCCGTCAGTGGTAGCGGTTAACCGCTTCCCCACCGACACGGATGCCGAGATAGAGCTTATTATCAAGGAATGCCGCAAGCTCGGTGTTAACGTTGTTCTCTCTACCGTATGGGCAGACGGCGGACGCGGAGGCGAAGAGCTTGCTCGTGAGGTTGTCCGCCTTTGCGAAGAGGAAAAGGGTGATTTCACCTTCAGCTATCAGACCGAGCTCTCGATTGCCGAAAAAATCGAAGCAATAGTCAAAAAGGTTTACGGCGGTGACGGAATTAACATTCTGCCCGCAGCGGCAAAACAGATATCAGCTCTTGAAAAATACGGCTACGGCACTCTTCCTATCTGCATGGCAAAGACCCAGTATTCCTTCTCCGACGATATGACAAAGCTTGGTGCACCCGACGGCTTCACCGTCACCGTAAAGAACGTCAAGGTTTCGGCAGGTGCGGGCTTCATCGTTGTTCTGACAGGAGACATTATGACAATGCCAGGACTTCCAAAAGTTCCAGCCGCTCTCAAAATTGACGTTGACGAGAACGGAAAGATAACGGGTCTGTTCTGATATTCAGGCTTTTCAAAAAACAGCTTTTGGCAAAAAGCTCTCGGTAATATTCCGAGGGCTTTTTTGTCGTTTTATGCATATTGTTGAATTATTTCCAGTATTTTAGTTTAAGTTTGTTCTTATATATACTTGACAAAATAAATATTAAGTGGTAAAATATATAAAAATCTTGGAGAACGTATATGAAAAAGATAACCGATTCAATTGTATGCACCGACAGATTTGCCCCCGCTTGCAAGGAGCTCCTGTCCTCTTTTTCCGGTTTACTCTCCCCCGACAAAAAATATGCTGTTTTACTCGGCTTTTGCGATGTGCACGTTCATTTTCGCGAGCCGGGCTTTTCTTATAAAGGGACAATTTTGCAAGGGTCGCGCGCTGCGGCCAAAGGTGGCTACACCGCAGTATTCACCATGCCGAATCTCAATCCCGTCCCGGACAGCGAGGAAAATATAAAACAGCAGCTCTCTATTATAGAACGTGACTCGGTAATAGACGTTTATCCCTACGCTGCAATAACCGTCGGTGAGCGTGGCGAGCAGCTTTCGGATATGGAAGCTCTTTCAAAGCATGCCATTGCTTTCTCAGACGACGGTCGCGGAGTTCAGTCACGTGAGATGATGCGCACGGCTATGCTCAAAGCAAAGTCGCTCGGAAAGATGATAGTTGCTCATTGCGAAGACAATTCCCTTCTCCGAGGCGGCTATATTCACGACGGCGAGTATGCAAGGGAGCACGGGCACCGAGGAATTTGCTCCGAGAGCGAATGGGGTCCTATTGCAAGAGATATTGAGCTTGTTAAGGAAACCGGCTGCTCATATCACGTTTGCCACATATCCACTAAGGAAAGCGTTGACATAATCAGAAAAGCCAAGGCGGAGGGTGTTGATATCACCTGCGAAACGGCGCCTCACTATCTGATACTTGACGACTCCTGCCTTGAGGAGCACGGTAGATTTAAAATGAACCCACCGCTTCGCTCGGCTGAGGATAGACTGGCACTTATAGAGGGCATAAAGGACGGCACTATTGATATGATAGCAACCGACCATGCACCTCATTCGGCAGAGGAAAAAGCAAAAGGGCTCCGGGGAAGCGCGTTCGGCGTTGTCGGACTCGAAACCGCATTTCCTGCCCTTTATACTCATCTCGTCGTACCCGGAATCATCACGCTGGACAGGCTTGAAGAGCTTCTTGCAATAGCCCCCAGAGAGCGCTTTGGTATCCCCCTGAGAGACGGTGATTTCTCGGTATGGGAAATTGATACCGAATTCGTTACCAACCCCGATGAGTTCCTTTCCGGAGGACGCGCTACGCCATTCGAGAATATGAAATTCTCAGGTGTTAACGTTCTGACACGTCTGGGCGGCAGAACGGTTTATGAAAGATTATAATTTTTGGAGGAATTTGATATATGGCAAAAAGGAAAGACCTTAAAAAAATACTCATCATCGGCTCCGGACCTATCGTTATAGGTCAGGCTGCTGAATTTGACTACGCCGGCACGCAGGCATGCCTCGCTCTTAAGGAGGAAGGCTATGAGGTAGTGCTCGTCAACTCCAACCCCGCAACAATAATGACCGATACCACTATCGCGGACAAGGTTTATATGGAGCCTCTCACGCTTGAGTATATCGCTAAGATACTCCGCTATGAGCGCCCCGACGCCATACTCCCCGGCATAGGCGGACAGACCGGTCTTAATCTTGCTATGCAGCTTGAGAAGAAGGGCGTCCTCAAGGAATGCCACGTTGAGCTTCTCGGAACCAGCAGTGAAAGTATTGAAAGAGCAGAGGATAGAGAGCTTTTCAAGGAGCTTTGCCAGTCCATAGGAGAGCCTACCATACCGTCTGAAATCACTTACAGCATCGAAGAAGCAAAGGCGGCTGCGCAGAGAATCGGATATCCCGTAGTTCTTCGCCCTGCATTCACCCTTGGCGGCACAGGCGGCGGATTTGCATATAACGAAGAGGAGCTGGTTGAGATAGGAAAGAACGGCTTTGCTCTCTCACCCGTTCATCAGGTCCTTATAGAGAAGAGCGTTAAGGGCTTCAAGGAAATAGAGTTCGAGGTTATGCGCGATTCCGAGGATACCGCTATTACCATCTGCGGAATGGAGAATATCGACCCCGTCGGTATTCACACCGGTGACTCGATAGTCGTAGCTCCCATACTCACCCTCAACGACCACGACCTTAAGATGCTCAACGATTCGGCTATAAAAATCATAAGAGAGCTTAAGATTGCAGGCGGCTGTAACGTTCAGTTCGCCCTCAACCCCGAAACCAGCGAGTATTATCTTATTGAGGTTAACCCCAGAGTTTCCCGTTCCTCAGCACTCGCATCCAAGGCAAGCGGATACCCCATTGCAAGAGTTACCGCAAAGATTGCCGTAGGCATGTCTCTCAAGGAAATCCAGATTGCAAACGCAAACGCTTCCATAGAGCCCAGACTCGACTATATCGTAGCTAAGTTCCCGAGATTCCCCTTCGACAAATTCACCTCAGCTCCCAACACCCTCGGTACTCAGATGAAGGCAACCGGTGAGGTTATGGGTATAGGCTCGAATCTTGAGGAGTGCCTTCTCAAATCGGTTCGTTCTCTCGAAACCGGTGTTTGCCACTTCCACCTTGCTAAATTCGATGGCATGAGCTCCGATGAGCTTTACGCTTACATTGAGGAATTCAAGAGTGATAATATATTCGCCGTTGCAGAGCTTCTTCGCCGCGGCGAGAGCACGAAAAAAATCCACGAGGTTACTAAAATAACCGAGTATTTCATCGAATCCATAAGAAAAATCACCGACATGGAGAAGACGCTTTCCGCAAACGCAGGTTGCGCGAAGACTCTCCGTGCGGCAAAGGAAATAGGCTTCTCGGACAAGTTCATTTCAAAACTTTGGAGCATGCCCGAGCTTGAGGTTTGCAATCTGAGAAAGGCAGAGGGCATCGTACCGGTATTCAAAATGGTTGACACGCTTCACACCGGTGCGTACATTCCCTACTTCTACTCCTCATACACCGGAGAGAACGCATCTATCCTCACCGACAAAAATAAGGCGGTAGTTCTCGGAGCAGGCCCGATTCGTATAGGACAGGGCGTTGAGTTTGACTATTCCACCGTACACGCCGTTACTACTATAAAGAGCTCCGGCTACGAGGCAATAATCATCAACAACAATCCCGAGACGGTTTCTACCGACTACACCACCTCGGACAAGCTCTATTTCGAGCCTCTGACTCCCGAGGACGTTATGAATATAATTGATTTCGAAAATCCCGAGGGCGTTATCGCATCTCTTGGAGGACAGACGGCTATCAACCTTGCCGACCCCCTTATGCGCCGAGGCGTTAAGATTATCGGAACCGATTGCGATGCAATTGACAGAGCAGAAAACCGCGATATGTTTGAAAAGCTTCTCAAGGAGCTTGAAATCCCTCAGCCCGAGGGCAGAGCCGTTACCAAAATTGAGGAAGGCGTTGAAGCTGCAGCTAAAATCGGATATCCCGTTCTGGTTCGTCCGAGCTTCGTTCTCGGCGGCCGTGCAATGCAGATAGTTGCGAACGAGGCTCAGCTTCGTCACTATCTCAAGACCGCAGTTGAAATTGATGAGGACAGACCCGTTCTCGTTGACAAGTATATCATCGGAAAAGAGGTAGAGGTTGACGCGATATGCGACGGACGCGACGTGTTCATTCCCGGTATTATGGAGCTTGTTGAAAGAACAGGTATTCACTCGGGTGACTCAATTAGCGTTTACCCCTCGTTCAGCATTTCAAACAAGGTTAAGGGCATAATTCTTCAGTATGCAAAGAAGCTTGGAATAGGCATAGGAATCAAGGGACTTTACAACATTCAGTTTATCGTTGATAAGAACGAGAATGTATTTATAATCGAGGTTAACCCCCGCTCGTCGAGAACCGTTCCCTTCCTCTCCAAAGCAACCGGATACAGTCTTGCGGACATTGCAACCGAGGTTATCCTCGGCAAATCCCTCAAGGAGCAGGGCATCTTCGATATCTATCCTCAGGAAAAGAACAGATGGTACGTTAAGGTTCCCGTATTCTCCTTCAACAAGATACGCGGACTTGACGCATACCTCTCTCCCGAAATGAAGTCCACCGGTGAGGCAATAGGCTACGACGACAAGCTTAACCGTGCGCTTTACAAGGCACTTCAGGCATCCGGAATGCATCTTCAGAATTACGGCACGGTATTTGCTACGATTGCCGACAAGGACAAGGAAGAATCTCTTCCTCTTATCCGCCGCTTCTACGACCTCGGCTTCAACATTGAGGCAACCGAAGGCACGGCAGAATTCCTCAAGGCGAACGGAATCCGCACTCACGTGCTCAAGAAAATCGGAGAAGGCAGCGACGAAATATTCAACGCTATCCGTCAGGGACATATCGCATACGTTATCAACACCAGCGACGTTGGTGCGGGAGGAATAAACACCGACGGCTATATGATAAGAAAGTGTGCTATCGAAAGCAACACCACGATATTCACCTCGCTTGATACCGTTAAGGTTCTGCTTGACGTTCTTGACGAGAATACTATCAGAATATCCACTATTGATGCATAAAATAAGAATCCTGCGCCTCACACGAGGCGCAGGGCATCGCGCAATATTTTGACTTTAGGAACAATAAAAAGGAAAAATAGGTGAGCTATGAAGGATACTGTTTTTAAAATCAAATCAAACAGAAAAATAGCTAAGAATACTTACGAATGGGTTATGGAGGGCGATATTTCTGATATCACCGCCCCCGGCCAGTTCGTTAACATAAAGCTTGACGGTCTGTATCTCAGACGTCCCATATCCGTTTGCGATGCCAAAGACGGTGAGTTAACTATCATATTCAAGGTAGTCGGTGAGGGTACGGAAAGAATGGCAAACGCAGAGGCAGGCGCGGAATTTCTGACGCTTTCCGGTCTCGGAAACGGTTACGATACCTCCCTCTCGGGAGATGCTCCTCTCCTTATAGGCGGAGGCGCCGGTGTACCCCCCATGTTTATGCTTGCAAAAAAGCTTATTTCAGAAGGTAAGAAGCCTCGCGCAATTCTCGGCTTCGGCTCGGCTGATGAGGTGTTTTACAAGGAAGAATTTGAAAACATAGGCGTTCCCGTCACCGTTACGACAGCAGACGGCTCGCTTGGAGTCAAGGGCTTCGTTACCGACGCTATGGACACGGATTACACATATTTCTACACCTGCGGTCCCGAGCCTATGCTCAAAGCAATTTACGACAAGTCCGAAACCTCGGGGCAGTTCAGCTTTGAGGAGAGAATGGGCTGCGGCTTCGGTGCGTGCATGGGCTGCTCCTGCAAAACCAAATACGGAAACAAACGCATCTGCCGCGATGGCCCGGTGCTGATTAAGGAGGAGATAATATGGTAAGCTTAAAGACAACGCTTTGCGGAATAGCGCTTGATAATCCCATAATTCCCGCTAGCGGAACATACGGCTTCGGCTACGAATTTGCCGAGCTTTACGATATAAACATTCTCGGAACCCTCTCCTTTAAAGGCACGACACTCGAGCCTCGATTCGGAAACCCCACGCCAAGAATTGCCGAGTGCGCCTCGGGAATGCTGAACGCTGTCGGTCTTCAGAACCCGGGAGTTGACGCAGTTATAGAAAAGGAGCTTCCTAAGCTTCGCAAATGCTTCGCTAAGCCGGTTATGGCAAATGTCTCCGGATTCTCTGAATACGAGTACGTAAAGACGGTTGAAAAGCTTGACACTCAGGACGATATCGGCTGGTTCGAGGTTAACATATCCTGCCCCAACGTGCACGGCGGCGGAATGAGCTTCGGTACCTCACCCGAAATGGCGGCGCAGATTACGCGCGCAGTACGACGCGTAACGAAGAAGCCTCTTATAATAAAGCTTTCACCTAACGTTACCGATATAGTATCCATCGCAAAGGCCTGTGAGGCCGAGGGGGCGGATGGCGTGAGCCTTATAAATACTCTTATGGGCATGCGCATAGACCTGAAACGCCGCAAGCCTATCCTTGCGAACAAAACCGGCGGATTTTCCGGTCCTGCAATAAAGCCGGTTGCGATAAGAATGGTATACCAGGTATACGATGCAGTTAAAATTCCGATTGTCGGAATGGGCGGCGTTGAAAGTGCCGAGGACGTTATAGAATTTATGCTTGCCGGTGCAACGGCAGTTCAGGTCGGAGCCGCAAATCTCGTTAATCCTTACGCATGCAAGGATATAATAGAGGCTCTGCCCGCAGTTATGGAAAAATATAAAATAAATAATCTTGAGGATATTATAGGAGGAGCACACTGATGGGAAGAGACGTTATCATAGCCTGCGACTTTGACAGCGCAGAAAAAACCTTTGCATTCCTTGACAAATTCACCGGAAGAAAGCCTTTCGTTAAGATAGGCATGGAGCTTTACTACGCCGAGGGACCCTCGATAGTAAAGGAAATAAAGAAAAGAGGTCACAAGATTTTCCTCGACCTCAAGCTTCACGATATTCCCAACACGGTAAAAAAATCAATGGCGGTTCTTTCCCGTCTTGACGTTGATATGACCAACCTGCACGCAGCAGGAACCGGCAGAATGATGGAGGCTGCTATTGAAGGACTCACACGTCCCGACGGAACCAGACCTCTTCTTATTGCCGTAACTCAGCTCACCTCCACCGACGAGGAAACGATGAAGCGTGACCTTCTCATAAACGAGCCTATCGCAGACGTCGTTATGCACTATGCATACAATGCGAAGTGTTCGGGTCTTGACGGTGTCGTTTGCTCGCCTCTTGAGGCAGGAAAGGTTCACGAGCGCTGTGGAAAGAATTTCGTAACCGTTACTCCCGGCGTCAGATTTGCCGACGGAGATATCGGTGACCAGAAGAGAGTTATGACTCCCGCAGAAGCAAAGAAAATCGGCTCTGATTATATAGTTGTAGGAAGACCTATTACTGCTGCCGAGGACCCTGTTGCCGCTTACGAGCGCTGCATAAAAGAATTTGTTGACTGATTTTAAGGAGAGATAAAATGGAAAGCTACAAGAGAGAATTTATAAAATTTCTTCAGAGTGCCGGCGTTCTCAAATTCGGTGACTTTACCGCTAAGAGCGGCAGAAAGATACCTTACTTTATAAATGCCGGAGAAATAAAGACCGGCGAGCATATTTCCAAGCTTGGAAGCTTCTATGCGAAGGCTTACCGCGACAAGCTTGGAGATAAGAAAACTGCTCTTTACGGCCCCGCATATAAGGGCATATCCATTGCCGTTTCGGCTTCAATCGCACTCGCAGCTGACGGACTTGACCTTCCCTTCTTCTTCAACAGAAAGAAAGCTAAGGATCACGGTGAGGGAGGAGTTTTCGTCGGATACAAGCCCTGCGAGGGCGAAGAGGTGGTTATCGTTGAGGACGTTATAACCGCAGGAACCGCCATCCGCGAAACAATGGAGATAATGAAAGCGCTTCCCGGCGTTAAAGTTGCCGCAACCTTCGTTATGGTTGACCGCAAGGAAAAGGGCAAGGGCGAAAAGGGTGCAATGGTGGAGATTGAAGAGGAATTCGGATTCCCGGTTTACTCCGTCGTTGACGTTTACGATATTATAGAATACCTTGAAGAAGACCCCGCAAACGAGGAAAACGTTGCCCGTATTAAGAAGTACCTTGAGGTTTACGGCGCTTAACGGTAGCTGAGGGAGAAATTATATGAGAAGTCTTATAGATATTAACGACTTTTCGGTAGCGGAGCTTGACGAGCTTATCTCGGTTGCGAAGGATATTATAAGCAATCCGAAAAAGTATTCCAAGCTTTGCGATGGAAAGAAGCTTGCCACGCTGTTCTTCGAGCCGTCTACCAGAACCAGACTGAGCTTTGAAGCGGCAATGCTTGAGCTTGGCGGAAGCGTTATAGGCTTTTCCGAGGCAAGCAGCTCCTCCGCGTCCAAGGGAGAGAGCATTGCAGACACCGCAAAAATACTCACCTGCTATGCAGATATTATGGCGATGCGTCACCCGCTTGAAGGCGCGCCCCTTGTTGCGAGCATTAACGCAGGAATACCGGTTATAAACGCCGGTGACGGCGGTCATTGCCACCCAACTCAAACTCTTGCGGACCTCCTTACTATAAGCTGCGAGAAGGGCAGACTTGACGGAATGACGGTCGGCTTCTGCGGTGACTTGAAGTACGGAAGAACCGTTCATTCGCTGATAAGCGCACTTTCAAGATATGAAAATATCAAGCTCATTCTTATATCTCCGAAGGAGCTTGTAATTCCCTCTTATATAAAGAGTGAGGTTATCGAAAAATGCGGTATGCAGATTATCGAAACTCCGTCTTTAGAGGACGCTTTACCGACGCTTGACGTGCTTTATATGACGAGAATACAGCGCGAGAGATTCTCCGACCCATACGAATATGAGCGTCTTAAGGACAGCTACGTTCTTGACGAGGAAAAAATGAAGCTTGCGAAACCTGATATGGCTGTGCTTCATCCATTGCCCCGAGTCAACGAAATAAGTGTAAAGGTTGACAAGGACCCACGTGCTTGCTACTTCAGGCAGGCGCTGTACGGAAAGTATATGAGAATGGCTCTTATCCTTAAGCTTCTTGAAGAGGCGAAGGTACCCGAGCGCGAGGATGTCACCGAAAACGAATCTCTTATACGCAACAAAATCAAATGCACCAACCCCCGTTGCATCAGCACCTGCGAGCAGGAGCTTGATCAGCTGTTCAAAATAACAGACAAAAACAATGGAATTTGCCGCTGCCTCTGGTGTGAAGCAAAGGCTAAAATACCTCAGTAAAAATTTACCGCCTACGAGGCAGAATGGAGAAAATATAAAATGGCTAAATTTATTAACGAACCCTCTCATACCTTTAACGAATACCTTCTCATTCCCGGATACAGCTCAAGCGAATGTATTCCTGCAAACGTAAGTCTTAAGACGCCCCTTGTTAAATTCAAGCGCGGCGAGGTATCAGAAATTACTATGAATATCCCTATGGTTTCGGCTATAATGCAGTCGGTTTCCGGTGAAAAGCTGGCAGTCGCACTTGCTAAAGAAGGCGGCGTTTCCTTTATTTACGGCTCTCAGTCCATTGAGGACGAAGCTGAAATGGTAAGACGTGCTAAGAATACCAAGGCAGGCTTCGTTATCAGTGATTCGAACATAACTCCGGATGCAACCATGAAGGACGTAGTTGCTCTCAAAGAAAAAACCGGACATTCCACCATTGCAGTCACCGCTGACGGCAAGCCGCAGAGCAAGCTGATTGGAATCGTTACCAGCAGAGATTACAGAGTTACCCGTATGGATCCCGAAACCAAGGTTTCCGAATTCATGACTCCCCTTGACAAGCTTATATATGCCAAGGAGGGCACCACTCTTAAGGAAGCAAACGACATAATTTGGGAAAACAAGCTCAATTCCCTTCCTATCGTTTCCGAAGAAGGCAATCTTCTTTATATGGTATTCCGCAAGGACTATGATACCCACAAGGCAAACCCCTCTGAGCTTCTTGACAAGCAGAAGAGATACGTTGTCGGTGCAGGTATCAACACCCGTGACTTTGCAGAGCGCGTTCCCGCACTCGTTGATGCAGGCGTTGACGTTCTTTGCATAGACTCCTCCGAGGGCTTCTCCGAATGGCAGAAGATAACAATCGAGTGGATAAGAAAGCATTACGGTGACACCGTTAAGGTCGGTGCAGGAAACGTAGTTGATGCAGCAGGCTTCCGCTTCCTTGCAGACTGCGGTGCAGACTTTATAAAGGTTGGTATTGGCGGCGGCTCTATCTGTATCACCCGCGAAACCAAGGGTATCGGAAGAGGTCAGGCAACCGCGCTTATCGACGTATGTGCAGAGCGTGACAGATACTTTGAGGAAACCGGTGTATACATTCCCGTATGCTCCGACGGCGGTATCGTTTACGACCATCACATCACGCTTTCACTTGCTATGGGTGCAGATTTCGTTATGCTTGGCAGATACTTTGCAAGATTTGACGAGTCACCCTCTAATAAGGTTTCAATTGGCGGCACCTACTATAAGGAATACTGGGGTGAAGGTTCTGCACGTGCAAGAAACTGGCAGAGATATGACCTCGGTGGCGACAAAAAGCTTTCCTTTGAAGAGGGCGTTGACTCATACGTTCCCTATGCGGGAAGCCTTAAAGACAACGTTGCAATGTCGCTCGCTAAGGTTCGTTCCACAATGTGCAACTGCGGCGCTCTGACAATTCCCGAGCTTCAGGAAAAGGCCGTTCTCACACTTGTTTCCTCAACCAGTATCATCGAAGGCGGAGCTCACGACGTTATCCAGAAAGACAGATCCGGACAGATTAAAATGTAAATAACTCTTTGCAAAGCACGGCGATAACAGTGCTTTAGCAGCAAATAAAGAAAGCCACTTCCCTTTAGAAGCGGCTTTCTTTATTTGCTGAGTTTTTATATAAATAGGCTTTAGTTATTCAGCGGTTTGAAAAGCTTGATTTAGCTTTGCAGCGCAAGTCTTTCTATCATACGCTCCGCAATTTTCTTCATACCAAGGTCACCGGGGTGCGTTATCCAACGCTCAGATACTTGACCTATACCTCCGTCACGGGCAACGTAGGTTTTCTGTTCGCGCGCCTCGGTATCAATGGTACGAAGACAGCTGATATCTACGCGCTCTACATCCCACTCCTCGCAAGCAGCTTTGATTACAGGACCGGTCTTGTTTATTCCGAACCAGCTGTGAACAAATATTATTCTTGCGTGAGGGCATCTTTCCTTAATTCTCTCTATAAATATAAATATCGCCTTTTTGAACGTTTCCATCTTCTCATCGGTATTTACGTTATCTCCCATCTGCAAAAAGATAAGGTCTAGTTCAGGGTCAAGCATCATTTCGGCGGAGATAAAGTTATCATCGACGGTAAACTGCTTCATAGCATCGCGGTAATACCAATCGTCGAACATTTCCATATTTTCGGAATGCTCGAGATACGAGCCGTAAAGCTTGGTAAATTTGCAATCCGGGTTGAACTTTAAGATATGGTTTGAAACGTAATGGAAATAATCCTTATCGGGCGCCGAAGCGCACATTCCGTAATATCCGTGGCTCATGCCGTAAACAAGAGAATTTCCTACGAAAAGCACCTTTTGGGGCACGCGAGGTACGACTATTTTTTCTCCGGAAACAGTTTTTACAAAAACTCCCGGTTCGCCGTTATCGCAAACGGTGAGCATATCACGGTCGTCGCGCCACATTTCAGAAGGCTCCGCAATTACCTCCTTGACGTCAAACGAGGTTACCTTAGCTTCGTTAAGGCTTATCTGCACTTCGAAGCTTTCTGCTCCCTGATATACCGCAAGGCTCGATGGGTCGAATTCGTAGAATGCACACAGTCCCGACTCACCGGTCGTAAAATCAACTGCTCTTATAAGAAATCTTCCTCCGACCTTATCGTATGCATAAATCGCAAGGCTTCCGCCAAGTCCTTCTGCATTGATACTTACGGTTACCGTATCAGCTACCGATGAAAACTCCTTCGACACTAATACTCCGCCCTTTTCCTCAAGCGAACCGCATCCGTTGAGAATAATTTTTTCCATATTCATACCTCCGTTGGTATATATTATTTACTTTTAAATCTTCTGGCATAAGTGCATTTTTGGCAGATAGGCTCACAAAGTCTGCCACTACCAAAAGCGGAGAGCATATTCTGTGCTCTATCCGATGAAAGAATTTCAAAAAGTGATGACTCGAATATATTTCCGAGGCTTATTGCGCCTTCGGAATCAAGGCAGCACGGTACGACCGTGCCATCGGCAAGTATTCCTATTTGCTGAGTCAGCGCATGGCAATATCCGTTCTCAATACTCTCAGCTGTACTTTCCTCAGGCCAGACGAAAACACCGTCGTATTCAAGAAATATATTTTTCGCCATACGGAATCCGCGCGGACGCTTCTGCCACGGCTCCGTAAAGAAATCTCGCAAAAGCTCTTCTATGCGGCGGTTGATGCTATTCTTGCCGAGCGCCTCGGCAGAATCGAGATTCCACAGGCGAAGCACCGAATATATACCTTTTTCAGCAGCCTCCGATACGAATTGCAAGACCTCACTTACGTATTGCTCAATTTCTGCTGACATGCCGTTACCCTCGGGGGCGTGCATAGAAATTGCTACCTTATGTACTGTATCGCTATGGGAAAGAAGGATATCTGCCCTCTCCTTGAGCAGCAAGCCGTTCGTAGTTATGCAAGCTTTAAAATCATACTCTCTCATTATACCGAGAAAAGCATCGAGCGACGGGTGTAACAAAGGCTCGCCCATAAGATGCAAATACAGAAATTTCACTTTTCCGCAAAGTTTTTGGCAAACCTCGCGAAACTCCTCCTCTGCCATCTGCCGCGGAGCTCTTTTCGTTCCGGGGCAAAACGAGCAGCTCAGATTGCATATATTTCCTATTTCAACGTAGGCTCTCTCAAGCATAGGCACTCCTTTTGCACCGGGCAAGCCTCTGTGCCCGAACTGCATTATAAACTAATTTTAGCACAACTGCATATAAAAATCAAGTAGAGAGAGCATTTTTGAGTAGCAACCGCCAATCCTGTAAAACCAAAGGTTTTAATTATATATAAAAGCCGGGGGACGCAGAAAAAACTGCATCTTACCCGGCTTTCTATTGATGAGTGCACTAGGCTCCGATGGCGTCGTATAAAATGAATTATACGAGGTGCCCACCGCAATAAATTATACGCTGTATTTAATTGAATATTCTTCGAATTTTCTCTTGAAATCGGATTCATCCGCCTTTATAGCACGCAACGCCTGGTGCGTTGCACGGTCCTTATGAACGTAGTCTATAACGCCGCCTGCAATGTTCGAAGAATGGTCGGAAACTCGCTCGAGGTTCGTGAGCAGGTCGCTCCAGATAAAGCCGGCCTCTATGCTGCAGCTGCTGCGCTGAAGCCTGTCTATATGCCTTGAACGGAGCTTTTCCTTAAGGTCATCTATTACCTCCTCAAGCGACTCAATATTGAAGGAATCCTCAACACTTTCTGTCTTGAACGCGGAAAGTGCCATATCAAGTATTTCGTTTACCGCCGCAGACAGAACCTGCAGCTCGTGCTTTGCTTCGTCGGAGAATTCTATTCCCTTTCCGTTGAGCTCCTCTGCCGATTCAAGAATGTTTACACTATGGTCGGAAATTCTTTCAAAATCTCCGATTGCTCTTATAAGCATTGCTGCCTCTCGGCTGTCGGATTCACTTATGGTCAGAGTTGAAAGCTTAACGAGATAGGTACCCAAAATATCTTCATAATGGTCACTTTCATCCTCAGCATCGCGAATTTGCCGTGCCAATTCCGGTGTTAAGTCTGCAAGTGATATAAGGCTGTTTTTTAAAGCATTTATAGAGCAGTCTGCCATTTCGTACGCAACAGTCTTGCACTGAGCAAGGGCGAGAGCGGGAGTTGCAAAAAGACGCTCATCAAGCTCAACCTTCTTCTCAGGCTGCCTTGCATCTGGAACAAGGAAAATTACGAGCTTCTCGAGAAGCGAGCTCATGGGAAGCAAAATCAACGTGCAGACAAGGTTAAATACCGAGTGAGCAACTGCTATTCCAAACGGGTCAGCTGCGCCGTCTATAAACTCGCGAACAACACCTCCGGATACCACAAGGTTGATAACCGAGAACACACCAAGACATATAACGGTTCCTACGATATTGAAGAACAGGTGAACGAATGCGGCTCTTTTTGCGTTTTTGTTCGCTCCGGCACACGAGAGAACTGCGGTTACGCAGGTACCTATATTCTGTCCCATTATAATCGGAATTGCAGCACCGTAGCTTATTTTTCCGGATATTGCAAGAGCCTGAAGTATACCGACCGAAGCCGAGCTGGACTGGATAATTGCGGTAAGAACCGCACCGGCAAGAACTCCCAGAATGGGATTTTTAAAGAGCAGGAACAAATTGGCAAAGCCCTCTATCTCTGCAAGGCCCGAAACCGCGCCCGACATGGTTTCCATACCGAACATAAGAGTTGCAAAGCCGAGAAAAATCATGCCTACGTCTTTTTTCTTGCTTCCCTTACAGAACATATAAAGAATGATACCTACAAGAGCAAGAACGGGAGAGAAAGAGGACGGCTTGAGAAGCTTTAAAACTATATTGTCATCACCGATTCCACTAAGGCTGAGTATCCACGCTGTGACGGTAGTACCTATATTGGCGCCAACGATTACGTTTATTGCCTGGCGGAGCGTCATAAGACCTGAGTTTACAAATCCGACCACCATAACCGTCGTTGCAGAAGAGCTCTGGATAATGGCAGTTACACCTATACCTGTCATGAGGCCTGCAAACCTGTTGGTTGTCATTTTACCGAGCAGGTCACGAAGCTTTCCACCTGCGGTTTTTTCGAGCGACTGTCCCATTATGTTCATTCCAAACAAGAACAGAGCAAGCCCTCCCGCCATAGTGAGCAAATTGAAGATGTCCATTTGTTCCTCCTGATTTTTATACGTCGCGAAGTCCGCATAAAGCCAAACTCCGTCATTTTATATTTTAACAGACACCCCCTTGCGTTGTCAATGAAAAAATCCATATATTTTTGTACAAATCACATATTAATTTTTGACGATATATAACAAATCTCACCATTTAAATCTACAATCCACAAGCAAAAAATAACGTATTTTGTATTCTGCTTCGCTTTTTTTGTAAAATTCGCACCATGATTTTAAAACGCATCGGTTGTTTTTGCAAAAATCGCACAATTTGACTTTTACTAAAAAATATGCTAGAATAAAATTGCGCTATGCACTGTTATGTTGCCCACAGCAATACCGTTTTAAAAAACTTTGCGGAGGTTTTTGTGAAAATGGAGAAATACAAGCTTCGTTTAAGATACATTTACACCTTTTACAGCTTTGATGAAATTCTACTCGAGGACGCCTTTGACAGCTTCGTTGAGCTGGATGATGCACCTCTTCGCTTTAAGCTTGAGCATCAGGAGGACGCAACCTTTATAATCAGCGAGCCGAGGTGCGATGCCACCGGAGTTTTTGCCGTGCTGACCTTCCCAAACAAAGACAATATTATCGTGCGTGAGGGTGAGGAATGCGAGCTTGAATACGATGAATTTTTTGATGCTATGGGAGATAATAATCACAACGTTTACGAGGGCACGCTGACTCTTTGCCGCGACTGATGATTTAAATACAAAAATACGGACTTCGGTTTTGCCGTCGTCCGTATTTTTTATCATCTGCCACACAGACCGCACGTGATTGGGGCTGTATAGCCCCTTTTCGTCAATCGACGAATCATCTAACGGTTGCCGTGAAGCTGCCACCCTCATCAACGTCAAGAGTTATCGTGCTTTCGGGAGCAATATTCTCGGATATGATTTTCTTTGCGACGAGAGTTTCTATTTTCGATGCCAGATACCTCTTAAGAGGACGCGCACCGTAGACCGAATCGTAGGAATTTTCTATAATAGCCTCCTTTGCACGCTCGGTTATGCTGACCGAGAGATGCTTATCCGAAAGTCTTGAGGAAAGCGCCGAAAGCGCAATTTCGACTATCCTTGATATGTCGCCTCTCGTCAGCGGCTTGAAGAACACTATCTCGTCAAGGCGGTTGAGAAATTCAGGACGGAACGAACGCTTAAGCAGCATTGAAACCGCATCTCTTGCGCCTTCGCTGATTTCTCCGTTTTCAATTCCTTCGAGAATTATATCCGATCCGAGATTGCTGGTCATTATAATTATCGTGTTCTTAAAATCGACGGTACGTCCCTGGCTATCGGTAATTCTTCCGTCGTCAAGCACCTGCAGCAAAACGTTGAAAACGTCGGCGTGTGCCTTTTCAATTTCGTCGAAGAGAACAACGGCATAGGGCTTTCTGCGTACAGCCTCGGTCAGCTGACCGCCCTCGTCGTAGCCTACGTAGCCGGGAGGGGCTCCGATAAGTCTTGATACACTGTACTTTTCCATATACTCTGACATATCGATACGCACGATACTGCGTTCGTCGTCAAACAGAGCCTCAGCAAGAGCCTTTGCAAGCTCTGTTTTTCCGACACCCGTAGGGCCTAAGAACATAAACGAGCCTATCGGTCTTTTCGGGTCTCTTATTCCGGCACGGGAGCGCAGTATTGCATTTGAAACGATTGTCACTCCCTCGTCCTGCCCTATGACGCGTTTATGGAGAATTTCCTCAAGTGATAACAGCTTGTCGCGCTCTCCCTCCATAAGCTTTGAAACGGGAATACCCGTCCACCGTGCTACAATTTTAGCTATTTCCTCTTCGTTTACAGAGTCGCGCAGAAGCGTATTTTCACGCTTTTCCTCCTCTGCCTCGGCTGCGGCAAGACGGGATTTAAGCTCCGGTAGTCTGCCGTATTTAAGCTCCGCGGCTTTCTGCAAATCATAGCCGTTTTCAGCGCGTTCTATCTCAGCGCCCACCTGTTCTATCTCTTCCCTCAGACGCTGGATTTTCTCAATTCCCGTCTTTTCGTTTTCCCACGCCGCCTTCATTGCGGTAAACTTCTCGTTTAGCCTGCCAAGCTCCGCGCGAACCTCATCAAGCCTATTTTTCGAAAGCTTATCCTTCTCCTTTTTGAGCGCGGTTTCCTCTATTCCAAGCTGCATGATTTTTCTCGAAATTTCGTCCATTTCGGTTGGCTGAGAATTCATTTCGGTCTTTATAAGCGCGCACGCCTCGTCTACCAAATCTATTGCTTTATCCGGAAGAAATCTGTCGGATATATATCTGTTTGAAAGCGTTGCCGCACCGATAAGCGCACCGTCGTGTATTTTAACGCCGTGGTAAACCTCATAACGCTCCTTAAGACCTCTGAGAATCGCCACGGTATCCTCAACAGTTGGCTCAGGCACCAGCACGGGCTGGAATCTACGCTCAAGAGCCGCATCCTTTTCTATATACTGCCTGTATTCGTCAAGTGTTGTCGCACCTATGCAGTGAAGTTCGCCGCGCGCAAGCATCGGCTTTAACAT
>JAZNDN010000037.1:0-25416 GCA_045588085.1 Eubacteriales bacterium | reverse complement strand
CCTTGTTAATTTGCTGAACCGCCTGAGAGGTCATACCCAGACCGATAGCAACCTCTTCAAGAACAAGAGCATTAACGGGTCCGGAGCCTGAGGTTGTGAATTCCTTGACGTTTTCCGAAAGCTTTTCAAAATATTCGAGAGCCTCGTCCTCACCCCACTCGTTTACGAGCGAGAGAAGGAACATATAGCCGGTGCCCGAAGACGAGGGATCGGGCATAGAGATGTAATTCTTGTATACAGGGTCAAGCAAGTCTTCGTAAGAGGTAGGCACCTTGCCGCCGCACTTTTCGTTTATAACGTCCATATTGAGTATTATGGCACCACCGTTTCTTACCTCCGGAGCAAAGAATTTGCTCTCGGCAATGATGGTATCCTCTTCATATTTGGACTCGTCGATAAATTCCTCAATATTTGCAAAATACTCGGTGAGGTTCTGCGCGTACGAATATTCAAGGTCGTGAGTAATATGGCAACCGACTCCGGTGCCCGACGCTTTAATAGCCGCAGCGTGAGAGCCGCTGTCCTTGTACTCTATGACGATATTGTATTCGGGGAATTTTTCGTTAAGCGACTGCTGAATGCTTGCAATTCTGAAATCCTCTGCACTCGAATAAATAATTATCGTTTCTTTTCCTGAGCAGGAACCCAGAGCCAGACAGGTGCCAAGCGCCAGAATGCAAACGAGAAGAAGCGATACGATTTTTTTAAGATTTTTCATTGTTAAATCTCCTTTTGTTCATTTTTATGACAGTATTTTATTTCGGTGAACGAATTCACTGTTTTGTTAATCGAAAAAAAGCAAAAATCTCCCCCTTGTTTTATAAAGGGGTGATTTTATGAAATTTTGAACGCTGCAAGGCAGGGGACGGAGATTACTGCTCCTCGGTGCCCTCGGTAGCGGCAGTTTCGGTCTGCTCGGAATCCTCAACCTTTTCCTCAGCAGCGGATTCACCGGACTCCTCGTCGTATATTACGACGTCCTCTTCTACGTCCTTACCCTTGTTTTCATCAATATTAAGCACCTTTGCGACACCCTTCTTCAAGCGTCTCCAGATAATAACCGCAGTAGCGCCGATAGCAACGACTACACCGCTTATCGAGGTAAGAAGAATACTTACTGTCGAGGGGTCTATGTAAAGGCCTGTGTTAAGATTTGCAAGTACTGAAAGCATCTTTTTCTCCTTTTAATTTCAATCAAGGCAAAAGCCACAAAAGTAATTACGACATATTATAACACGCTCCGCGTCATTTGTCAATAAGTTTAACAGATTGTTTATATAGTAATATTTTGAACATATAGAAAAATGAAGCGAGAGTCCGAAATTGCCGCGGGCTCTCGCTTCTTGGCGTGAGGTTATTTATTCTTTTTCTTACTTGCCAGGGACGTGAGAATATATTTTGCACCAACGTCGCCAGCTGTACCTATATTGTAAAGATGCTCGTGAAGAGTCTTGTCAATAATAGCCTCGTATTCATCTGAGCGGTCGAAGAGCGACTGAACGGTTGCACGGCAGCCTTCAAGGTCTTCTTTGTTCACCGAAACACCGACAACGTCGCGAAGTGTTATCTCAGTGGGTGTGCATCCTATTTTCTCCCAATTGGGATTAAGGCACTTTATCTGCGTGTTAACGAAGAGTGCCGGGCGTCTTGTCGCGAAGCAGTATTCCAGAGCTATGCCGGACCAGTCGGTAATAAGAAGGTCGGAGGAATATACTGATTTGTTTTTAGAGAAATCAAGCTCGAAGGCAAGGCCGTCACCGACTCTGTCTGCAAATTTGTCAACAATTGCTTGCATTTTCGCCTTGTATCTCTTTACGTACTCAGGGTGAGGGCGGACGGTTATACGGTATTCGTCGCAAAGCAGATTTTCAATAAGAGTATCTATACAGGAATCAAGAAGGTTATCCTCCTGCCACGAGGGAGCGATAAGAATTTCACGTCTTTTGCCCTTCTTATGCTCGGCACGCTCACGCTCGCCTGCTTCAATCAGCTTGTCTGCAAAGGGATAGCCGAACTGGACGAGCTTTTTCTCCTTGAGCTTGTAAACCTGCTCGGTGGCTCTTACCTCACGCTCAACGTGAGGGCCGGTGCAGAATATGGTGTTGAAAGCATCGAGAGCACCCTCTCTGAAGCCCATATGAACGCTCATCATATCGTGGGGAACGTAGATATACTCAATATCGCGCTTCATAAGGGATTTTTTGATGTAATACTTATCAAGGTCAGGCGTTGTCATAACCACGATATCCGCTTCAAGCTTCATCATAAGAGGTATCATTTTCTTAAGACCGATATAGTAGGGCTGGATTTTCGGGTTTTCCTTGGCAATTTCGAAGATGATATCGTCAGGGTCGTTGGTTATATAGTGAACGGTGACGTTGGATTTTTTGAGTATGGAGCTTATAATTGCCTCGTAATACTTGTAGAATCCGCTCTTTTCGGAATATATAACGAGGTGCTTGTTAACAACCGAGAAGAATTTTTTGTAGTCAGCCTTCTCGCGTTTGCGGTTGATTTCGTAATTCGGGTTATCCTTGCTTCCCTCGTCGAGCTTCGCAAGGTCGGAAAGTGCCTTTCTGCTCTTCTCAAGCTCTTCGTAATCAACGAACTTTTTGGGGTTGATGATAAAGTTGAGAATATACATCTGTATTATGGAGAATATGTTGCTCGCAGTCCAGTAAAGAGCAATTCCGGCGGGAACACCGATACCGAGGTAAAGCGAGATACCTACCGAAAGAACCGTAAGTCCGTGCTTGCTGAGTGCGCCCTGCTCGTGCTGAATAACGTTGGACATATTCTGAGTGAAGCAGAGGAACCAGGAGGAAACGCCGGCAATAACGGGAACGAGAATGTAGATTCCCCAAACGGCAGAGGTAACGGTCGAAAGATTAAAGCCGAAAAGATATGAATCAAAGGCGTCGAGCCTGGGAACCAGAGCGGCTACATCCGCGGGGGATACACCCGGTACAGCCGTGGTTGCGGTGAGCGTGCCTGCCTTGACAGCCTCAATTATCTCAAGCTGGTAAGAGGAGCTTTCCATATTGGCACCGACAAACTCGGCAAGAATATTGATAGTTTCGCTGTTAACCGCGAAAAGATAATCAAGCGGGTGATAAATTATCTGAACCACTCCGAGAAGAAGGAATATCTGAAGCGCCAGAGGAATGAGCGAGAGCATAGGGTGATAATGCTCTTTTTTGAAGAGCTTTGCCTGCTCGTCCGCAAAGGTGTCCATATCTCCGTAGTGGTTAGCCTTGAGGAAATTAACCGCAGGCTGAATTTTAACCATATTTATGGAATTCTTATGAATCCATACGGAGAGGGGGAGAAGAACTATTTTTGTTGCCAGGGTGAAAAGAATTATCGCCCAGCCGTAATTGCCGACAAGCTGCCAGCACCATTTCATAAGTATTCCGAGCGGAATACAAACGTAGTACAATACCGTGTCCATTTTTTGCTCCTGTGTTGTATTTCAATTTTTAAATTAATATTTGGTTAAAAACAGGCAGAGTAAAAAGAAATGCGAGGGTTTAATCCGTGTATAAAACATTCCATAAAATGAAATCCGATAAAACGAATTGGAATTCCGAAACGTTACCTGCGAATGCCTCCATTGGCCCGACGATGAAGATCATGGCCGGAATTGCAATTGCCGGAGGTAAGGTCATAAGCAGTCTTTCTTTTATGGAAAAGCCTGTATTTTTTATGCTGTTCATTCTTGAAATTTAGTCGTTAACATTTTTCCTGAGGCGAACGCCTGAATTTTCCGGGGGGATATCCCAGTTTTTGTAAACCGTAGAGGCTCCCCTAATCTTAATTTCGAGCAGATTAAATCCGCCGTTGTTCCAGCGATGGAATAAATATCTGCGCGTTCTTTGCTCGGTCTCGGGGATTTCAAACACACTTCTTCCGTTATATCCCTTGGCGGTAATGTTCTCTGATTTGAGAATTGTATCAAAGAGGTCGGTATGAGAAACTTGAGCTTGTGAGGTTTTATATTCTCCATCAGAGCTTCCGCTCGGTTTGACGAAAAGAGGAACGGTATGAGTATGCTCGAGTGGGTCATCGTGATCCTTGAGAAGCGATGCATGGTCACCGGTGATTATTATGGTGGCATCCTCGTAAACACCGAGCTTTTTCATTTCGTTGATATAATGATTGATTAGCGTAAAGCTCTGCTTCAAGGCTCCGGCACCGTTAACCTTGGTTTTGTCGGTTGCAGGCTCAAAGTTTTCATCGTATCTGTATGGGGTATGGGTTCCGGATATATGAATGAAAGAGAAATTGTTTTTATCGTCGTCGTAGGTGGTAAACTCGTTGTTCTTGAAATGCAAATACAAGTCTCTCATATCCGTGGTATACTTAGGCTCTTCGGTCTCGTATTCATATTTCAGATGCGCTGTAAGCTCGGGCGTGGTAACCTTTATCATGCCTTTTGCAACAAAGGGCAGGTATCTGTAAAGTGAAATCTGAACCATATCCCAAGCAAGCGCTATCTTGCTGTCAACGGTGTATTGCATCGGGTCAAGCCTAGCGTTCTCGGTATATTCCGAAAGAACATCGGTATTTTCGTATCCGGTATAGGAATCGGTGTATATATTTATTCTATAATTGTTGTCTATGAACGCTTTAAGAAATTCAGAGTTGGCGTAAGCGTGGTCGAAGTACTCCGCGCGGAAATACTTATCGTGGTCAATCTCTATGCCGGTCAGCATATACGTGGTCCCGGGGAACGTTCTTGAGTATAGAGTCGTATTATCAAGAAACGCAGTAAATCCGTCAAGGTCGTCGAAAATTTCGGGGCACTGCTTAAGAGCCGCCTCGTAATACTTTATACCGAAGCAGTCAACGACGAAATAAACGACGTTTTTATTTTTTGAAACGGAGGTAATGTTTTTGTAGGTAAGAGAGCCCGTCGCATAGCCGCTGTCCGCGGAGGTTTTGTCCTCGTATGAGATAAAGGCATCGGTGGTGAGTGCCTGCGTTACAAAGGTGATAAGCTGAGCACTGAGGATTGCAACGAGCGCAATTTCACTTACGAGTTTGACAGTACCGATGTGCTTTTTCTTGATGAGAAGAACAGACAGTACAGAGCCTACGGAGATTAAAACCCAGACTATTGTTGTTATGACAATCACGGTAGGTGTAGTAGCAGAGTCTGCGGCATCGGCTCCAAGGCTTTGCATACCGATATTAAGATAACAGCCCTGAATAAATAGCATCAGCGAAATTCCAAAAAGAACGGAATAAACCACATCAAAGACTATTCCTCTGAGCAGGATAAGAATACCGCACAGAACAGCAGAACAGATAAGAGAGAACAGAATATTCCAAAAAATGAAATCCGAGAGAACGAATCCGAACTCCGCAATGTTATTTGCAAATATATCTATCGGCCCGAAAATGAAGATTGTAAGAGGCGCCGCAAGGGCAAGCAGAATTGAAGGAAGCAATCTTTCTTTTAGCGAAAAACCTTTGTATTTTTTTGATTCTGTGTTTTTCATTTTTATTCTCCTAAAAAGATATTTGATTTGAATGCGTTTTAACGTTATTTCCCCGTAAGGCAAATGCTTCTCACGTGCGCTTTGAAGCTATGAGTATATATTTCCAACCGAGTATTGCTTTTTGATTATCCAGTTGCGATAGTCGCGTGCGGAGCCAACGATTTCATACTCGTACTGTATGTATTTTGTGGACGCCTGCTTGTCGCGGCACTGGAAATAATATCTTCTTGGAATTTGTGCGTTTTCGGGAATATCGCCAAGCGCCGAGGCGAGTCCTTCCGGGCTCATTCCCTCGGATTTTAAAATTGAGGGAATTATATTTTCATGCGCCGCAGGCGCTGCGCTCTTCTCAAAGCCATCCGAGCTACCGCTCGGCTTGAACAGAATCGGTACAGTGTGCGGATTCATAGGAGCATCGCTGTCCGAGCCTATGCTGGCGTGGTCACCTGTGATTATTACGGTCGAGTCCTCGTACACACCCAGACGCTTCATTTCGCTAAGATAGCGGTTTATGATTTTAAAGCTTTGCTTTGTTGCGGAAAGCGTTGACACCGAGCCCACGGCTTTATTAAAGCTCTCGTCGTAAAGGTAAGGGGTGTGAGTTCCTGAAAAATGAATGAACGAAAAGCTTTTGTCATAATCGGCAAGCTCCATGGAGTCTTCGGTCAAGGCAAGCCACAAATTGCGCATATCCGTGGTGTATCTCGGGAACTCAGAATCGTAAGAAACGTGAGAGGAGAACGAGCCTGTACCGACGGTTATCAGCGGCTTAGCGAGGTAGGGCAGATATCGGTAGAGCGACACGAGCGCAAGCTTCATACCCAGTCCTGAACTGTCATTTATCTCATATTCCGCGCTTTCAACCGACGTGTTTGCAATAAACGTCAGCTCCTCTGCCGATTCGTAGGAGTAGAAAATGTCCGAATAGATATTTATTTTGTATCCGTTTTCCGAAAGCTTTTTCAAAAATTCCGAATTTTCGTAGGCGTAATCAAAGTAGTCTTCTCTCGGCATGGAAAAGTCCTGCTCAACACCGGTTATGAGATATGGCACGGCAGGGTAGGTTCGGGGGTACAGTGCGAGGGCGTCCTCGTAGCAGGTAAAGCCGGCAAGCTCCTCGAAAATTTCGGGACACTTCTCCATGGCGTCAAGATAATATCTGTAATCGAACCGGTCGATTACGAAATAAACGACGTTTCGGCTGCTCCCGACGTTCGCCAGATTTTTATAGGAAAGGACGGTTTTTCCGTCAGCCATTTCGTCGTTTGACAGAACCCTGTTTTCGTGTGACATGAATATATCGGTGGTGAGCATAAGGGATGCTGTGGTAATAATCTGAAGACCTATGATAGTCACAAGGACTACGGTTGCAACAGATTTTAAAATGCCTCTGTGGCGCCTTGCGAAGAGCCACGTGGAAATTACAATTCCGGCACCGATAATCACCCAAACAACCGTATTTATAACGGTTTTCGCAACCGTTGCGCCCGACGTGCCGTCGCCCGAAAGCGAGCCGAGTCCGAAATTAAGATAATTTCCTTGAAGAAAAAGGGTGAAGCTGAGCCAGAAAAGCACGGCAAAGGTATAGTCAAAAAAGCGTCGTTTCAAGGGAAGCAGTATTGCGATTATGATGGCAGACGCACACAGCGAGAAAAGAATATTCCAAAGAATAAAGTCGGCAAGAACGAACTCAAGCTCGGCTAAGTTGTTTGCGTAAATATCCATAGCGCCGGTAACAAAAAGCATTACGGGCGCGGCAAAGGCAAGGAGCAGGGTAAGAGCCAGCCGCTCCTTAAATGAAAATTCTTTTGCCGTATTGTTTTCGCAATTTGTCATACAGGGCTTCTTTTCACATAAAAATAAAATTGATTTTTCTGTTTCGCCTAATTAAATAAGATAATATATTTAACTTAATTATTATAAACCCGAGCGGGAATTTTGTCAACCTGTTTTGAAATATTGCCAATATATTTAAGGGGTACATAAATTTGGACGTATTTTCGGCGTCACGGCTCTGCGATATAAAATAATCCCCGGCAGAGTGAAATCCGCCGGGGCGTGTATTATTTTTGTTTCGTTTTTTGAATTTTTGCGGCGAATCAGAGTCTTGGGAAGCGCAGACTAGCTGAACATAAAGCTGAGGGTCATTTTTTTCGAAGGCTTCTTTACTGTCAGGTCGGTAAAGTAAACGGGGATATCCTTCCCGCCGCGGCGCCCATTTTCGCATCCGAAGCTCAGCTCGAATATTTCCGAATCAAAGGAAAGCAGGCTCTGCCCGACCTTAACCTTGCCGTCAACAAGAGTGGGCTTATCCAGAGATACGAACCTTTCAACTACTGATTCGGGTGTGTTTTCAAAGACGTAAGTATCCGTCAGGGTAAAGCCTTCTTCGGAGCAAACAAAGCTTCTGTTGAGGCGCTTCAGATTTTCAAGCAGGTAAGCGTTTTCCATATCAAAGGCGTATTCGTTTTCACTTTCTGCTGTAACCTTGCACTTTTCTTTACCGATTACCTGATAGCTTCCATCAATGATAGGAACGCTGTGTCCTCTTGAGGAGGTAAGAACGTGGGTATATCTGAGTTCGGGGTCGAAATATTGCCTGGTGTATTCGCCTATACCGGGGTCAAGGAACGTGGCACATCCGGCACCGCCCTTGGATATAATGAACGAGCCAACGTCATTGTGGTTGTGGGGCTCGTTGTTCGAGCCTCCCTTGCAGGCGAGACTGTATTTTTCGGTGCGGTGAATAAACCACTGCGCACCGTGGAATATAACGCTTTCGGGCTTCAGGTTTTCGCTTTCGTACTCGGGATTCATCCAAGCGAGAACTCTGAGCGCACCGAGAGTATGCGGAGGGGCAGGGAAGGGAGGAACAATTATATCTTCGTATTGGCTCTTAAGGAAATGCGTGAGATTTCTTGATGGGCTAAACTTAATGTTTGCATCTGAGAATGGAATTACCTGAGTTTCGTTGATTATCGCATTCTGCTGGAATTTTGCAACCTTACGTACCTTTTCATTCTTAAAGAGGTCTATTTTTCCGTCGGTATAATCGCGGAGCATAGCAGCGCCCTTGCAAAAATGAGAGAATCCGTATGCCCAGTATCCGAGTCCCTCAGGGCAGCATCCGTCATCGTCAAATCCGGATATATAAAGCTCAAGGGTTTTGAGCATTCTCGGAAGCTGAGCTTCTATTTCTTCATCGGTCGCAAGATATATGTACGTGGAAAGGATATTACCCGTGCAGACGGCAGCCCAGTTTAGAGTGGTAGTCATCCACCAGAAATCGTCGTTGTTTGCATAAGCGTCGATAATTCTGCGCTGAACCTCGGCTCGCGCGCGTCTTGCGACAAGGGGGTGAAGCTTATCACCGATAAAGTAAAGGGTTTCAGCGATGTAGCAACCCATATCGGTTGATCCAAGGTCGAGATTTATAGCGCGTCTTTCAAGCTCGCCGCCCTCGTTGAAGCTATAGGGGCGGGACCAGGTCTCAAAGCCGCACATATCCCAAAGAATATCCTCGATAAAGGGAAGATATTTTTCATCTTCGGTGTAAAGATACATAAATAGGTGGTTTACAAGCCTTTGGATATATTCCTCACGGTTTTTTTCGTGAGGCTGGCGGCTTCCAACCGTGTAATATACGTGCATATCCGAGAACTTAATTCTCGGTGGTTCACTGTTAAGATATTTTTCCGAGTGCTCCTTGATGCTCTCGATAATCGGCTGATAGAATCGGTGGGTTTTTATTTGCTCCCATTTTTCCTTACTGAACTCTCTGAAAACGTTTCTCATAAAACCTCCTTGCGACGCCGTGCGCGCTTATATCTATGTTACTTAACCACGTCGGAAAAGTCAATGCAAAAATTACTGGCGCATTTGCAAAAAGCACAGAAATATTTGATAATTTCAAATGATGCGAATATTTTAATTTATTTGAAAGAAGAGTTGATTTGCTCAGCGTAGCGTACCATTTCCATAGCATCCTTGCCGTAGAAATCTGCGCCTATCATATCAGCGTATTCCTGAGTAAGAACCGCACCGCCGACTGCAACCTTACATTCCGGGAGCTTTTGGTGTATAAGCTTTACCGTTTGCTCCATAGCAGGAACCGTGGTTGTCATAAGAGCACTGAGCGCAACTATTGAGGCATTTTCGGAAATCGCTGCCTCGGCAACTCTTTCGGGCGGAACGTCATGCCCCAGGTCGCATACCTCAAAGCCAAAGTTTTCAAGAAGCAGCTTGACTATGTTTTTACCGATGTCGTGAATATCGCCCTTTACAGTAGCAATAACGATACGGCATTTGCCGCCTTTGGCGTCAGACATTCTTTCTTTTATTTGCTCGAATGCCGCCTTTGCTGCCTCGGCGCTCATAAGAAGTCCCGGTAGATATACCGTTTTATTCTCGAATGCCGTTCCAACCTTGTCAAGTGCAGGTATAATTTCTTCCTCTATGATTTGTATTGCGGGAAGCTGTGTTAGCAAAGTTTTAGTTATCTCTGAGGCGCTGTCCTTTAGTCCTTTGATTATTGCTTGCTTAAGCTCGCTTTCCACGCACGTATCTGCGTAACCGGCTTTGTTTGCTGAGGTATTGACGGTTGCCGGCTCCTGCGAGTATTTTTCAGCAAAGCTGACGAAATCCGAGCAGTTTTTATCAAGACCTGCCAGTGCAAGATATGCGTGATAGCTTTGCATCATAGGCAGCGAATGGGGGTTCATTATGGCTGCGGAAAGACCTGAGGCGAGCGCGAGAGAAAAGAAAGTACTGTTTATTAAATCTCTTGCGGGAAGTCCGAAAGAAACGTTGGATACTCCGAGCGAGGTGCGAAGCCCTAGCGCAGAAAGCATTTTTATTGCTCTGAGTGTTTCCTTAGCTGCGGAGCTGTCGGCACTCACCGTAAGTGCAAGAGGGTCGAAAATAAGGTTCTTTTTCGGAATGCCGTATTTTTCGGCTTCGGAAATTATTCGCTTGGCAATTTCGACACGCCCCTCAGCTTTTGCCGGAATTCCGTTTTCATCAAGAGTGAGCGCAACGACAAGACCTCCGTATTTTTTAGCAATAGGGAATACGGCACTCATGCTTTCGTATTTGCCGTTTACGGAATTTATCATAGCTTTTCCGTTATAAACCCGAAGAGCCGCTTCCATTGCCTCGGGGTTTGCCGTGTCTATCTGAAGAGGCAGAGGACAGATTGCCTGAATTTCGCATATTGCTCTTTTGAGCATTTCGACCTCGTTTATTTCCGGAAGACCGACGTTGACGTCGAGAACGTGTGCGCCGCTCTCCTCTTCCGAAATTGCCTCTTTGAGTATATAATCCACGTCGTTTGCCCGAAGTGCCTCCTTGAAACGCTTTTTTCCGGTGGGGTTGATACGCTCGCCTATAAGCACAGGAATATCGGAAAACTCTACGGCACGCGAATACGAACAGACGTAGGTGGAATTTTTATCTTTTACGGGCAATGGCTTCAAGTTTTTGGTGAGGGTTGTTAGTTCGGATATGTATTCGGGAGTAGTTCCGCAACATCCACCGACTATACGTACGCCTTTTTCCATAAGCCCGCGGATTGCATGGGAAAAATCTGCGGGAGAAACGTCGTAGACGGTCTTGCCGTTTTCGCTTCTCGGAAGACCTGCGTTCGGCTTGAGAATCACAGGTACCGATGCTAGCGAAAGATAGTCTTCGATGATGCCCAAAAGTGCTTCCGGACCTAAGGAGCAGTTTGCGCCTATCGCATCCGCGCCAAGTCCCTCAAGCATAGTAACCATTACTGCGGGCGAAGCGCCTGTCATAAGCTTGCCGTCTTCTCCGAAGGCGCAGGAAACGAAAATGGGAAGAGCGGAATTTTCTTTTGCTGCAATAACCGCAGCGCGCGTTTCATAGCTGTCAGACATTGTTTCTATGAAGACAAGGTCTGCCCCGTGCTTAACTCCGAGGCGCACGACCTCGGCAAAAAGCTTCACCGCGTCCTCAAAATCAAGGTCTCCGTAGGGCTTGAGCATTTTACCTGTTGGACCGATATCAAGAGCTATCCATTTCGGTTGAGAGCCGGAACTTTCCTCTGCGGCAAGACGCGCGTTCTTTATGGCGGCGGCTATAATTTCTTCAAGTTCACCGTGAGAGAATTTGAGTGAGTTCGCACCGAAGGTGTTCGTGTTTACGATATTGCTTCCTGCATCAAAGTACGCACGGTGCACGGCGCGCACGGCCTCGCTTTTGGAAATATTCCAGCGCTCAGGTAGTTCTCCGGGGGCAAGTCCTGCATTTTGCAATAGAGTTCCCATACCGCCGTCCAGGTAGACGTTGTTTTCTTTTAAATAATCAAGAAGATTTGGTTTCATACCGGTTCGCTTTCCCCCTTTGGAGTGAAAATATTTGAGTTTTCAGAAGAAATTTTGCTTGATACCAACAAGCGCCGTCACCGATTTTGACGGCGACATAAGAAGGCTTTCGTTTAGCGAAAGACCGATTTTGCGCGGACAGTCAAGAACTTCAAAAATTTTTTTCTGAATATCCAGCGGAAAATCTGAGTATCCGGGGCTGAAGCGAGTACCCGTGTCATATCCTTCGCGGGAAAATTCGGTTTTTATATTATCGCAAAAGGCATTACATAAAGCCTCGGTACGCTCGGCACCTATGGCATTTATAAATAGTGCCTTGGTGGGTGAAATTTTTGCGCATCTAGCTACGAGTCTGTCGATTTCAGTTCCAACGGTTGCCGCAAAAAGCAGAACAGCACAGCAGCCGTCCAATTTCTTTTTTACCGCCAGAGATGAGGTTTTCGCAAATCCGAGGTCCGTATCTGCTTCGTTTCTGCTTATTTCAAATATTTCAAAGCAGACCTTATAGCAGAGCTTGTCTTTAACCTCCGATATACATTCGTCTATAAGCGTGTCAAATTCCGAGCTTTCTTTAGCACCGGCGTATCTGAGAATTTCCTTTTTATTGAAGGGCGGTGCAGGATAATTTCTGACCGTGATGCTCATATCTTACCTAGGATGTCCGAAAGGTTGCTTTGGATTGCTGCCGCAACATCGGGTTTATTCATTGAATATACGTGAACGTGGGTTATTCCGTTTGCAAAAAGGTCTATTATCTGGTCGGTAGCGTAGGCGATTCCCGCTTGCTTCATCGCCTCTGGCAGAGAACCGAATTTATCAACGAGCGCCTTGAAACGCTGTGGCATAAGTGAGCCTGAAAGCTTTATGGAGCGCTCCACCTGATTTCCGTTGGTGATAGGCATAATACCCGGAATTACCGGCACGGTAATCCCTGCTTCGCGTATCTTATAAAGGAAATTGTAGAAAAGATTATTGTCGAAGAACATCTGGCTTGTGAGGAACGAGCATCCGGCATCTACCTTTTCGCGCAAGTGCATAATATCTTCTTTTTGATTACGGCTTTCCGGGTGAACTTCCGGATAGCAAGCGCCGCCTATGCAGAAATCTCCGTCCGATTCGCGAAGCTCGCGTACAAGGTCCACAGCGTTCTTGAAATCCCACGCAGAACGGTCGGACCCCTCAAGCTGCGTGGGGATGTCTCCGCGAAGCGCGAGAACGTTTTGTATACCGGATTTGCGTATTTGGTCTATTCTTTGACGTACTGTGCTTTTGGTAGAGCCCACACAGGTAAGATGTGCAATAGTCGGAACACCATAGGTCTTTTTAATATTTTCGGCAATTTCGAGAGTATATTTGCCGGTTCCTCCACCGGCTCCGTATGTAACGCTCATAAATGCGGGGTGAAGCTTGGCTATTTCCTCGGTGGCGTGCTTGACACTGTCAAAAGCCGTGTCGGTCTTGGGAGGGAATACCTCAAAAGACAGAGA
Organism: Eubacteriales bacterium; assembly: GCA_045588085.1. Taxonomy (GTDB): domain Bacteria; phylum Bacillota; class Clostridia; order Oscillospirales; family CAG-272; genus UBA1740. The sequence continues at coordinate 12,081 of JAZNDN010000037.1, read as the reverse complement.
AAGAGTATCTCGGCTGAGAAGTTCTGTTAGCTTCATGATTTTCTCCTTAAATGCGTGTTTTTTAAAAACGGGTGTTGGCGTGTTAAATAAAATCCGCTCCGCTGCAGCTTACAACCTTCCGTAAAGGCCGTTATAGTATCTGAATTTATCAGAGTCGGCATCCGAGAGCTGTTCCCTTGTAATTCTGTACTGCCAGTTGTTCTTGGCTGTTCCCGGGGTATTCATTCTCGTATCCGCACCGAAAACGAAAAGGTCTTGTATGGGGAATATAACCGTGTCGGCATGGCTTGCCATAACCGTCTTTATCACCGTTTCACAGCTTCTGCTCCAGTCACTCTTGTCACAGCTGCAGTAATCGAGCATTCTTTCACGGGCAGACGGCTCAGCCTCCCAGACGTATCCGAGAAGCGTGTTGTTGTCGTGAGTGCCGGTGTATGCAACGCAGTTCCTTATATAGTTGTGCGGCAGGTGCGGCGAATCCTTCTCGCCGAGAAATCCGAACTGAAATACTCTCATTCCCGGGAAAGTGCTGTATTTTACCAATGCATCTACCGCGGGGGTAATATCACCCAAGTCCTCGGCAATTATCAGCTTGCCGTCGGCAATTTCACGTATCTTATTAATGAAAGCACGTCCCGGACCCTTTACCCATTTTCCAGCTTTTGCGCTGGTTGCTGAAGCGGGTATTGAGAAGAAGGATTCTAAGCCTCTGAAATGGTCTATGCGGACTCCGTCGAAAAGCGTAAGCATATGTCTGAGGCGGCTTTCCCACCAGGCGTATCCGTCCTTTTTCATTGCCTTCCAGTCGTAAAGAGGATTGCCCCAAAGCTGTCCGTCCTCGCTGAAATAGTCCGGTGGAACTCCGGCAACGCAGCTCGGCATATTATCCCTGTCGAGCAGGAATTGCTCTTTGTGGGAATAGACGTCTGCGCTGTCGTGCGCCACGTAGATAGGAATATCTCCTATTATCTTAATCCCTTTGGAGTTGGCATAAGACTTTATTGCGAGCCACTGGGTATAAAACTCGTATTCCGTAAATTTGCGGAAGAAAAGCTCCTCCGAGTCCGGCTCGAAAATTTGCCATTCATACCAAGGAGCGTTGCCGTTGGCTTCCTTGAGGGCTAAAAAGTGCGCTGCCTCGTCAAGCTCCGGATGTTCATTCGCAAAAATTTCTATTTTTTCACGCTCCGAGGAATTCACTCTGCCGGCGGCAACTCTCAGAAGCGAAATTCGCTCCTCAGAAAGCCTTTTAAATTCGCAAAGATACGGAAAATGCTGCCGCGCCCCCTCAAGCTCTGAGTCGGTCAGAAGTCCTCTGCCGTGCAGAGTTGGCAAATCTATAAAATAGGGGTTTCCGCCGAAAGCTGAATATGATTTATAAGGCGAATTGCTCTCGTCTGCCATACAGAATGGAAGCACCTGCCAGAACGAAAATCCGCCGTCTGCGAGAAAATCGACGAATTCCTTTGCCTCTTTTCCGAACGAGCCTATGGAATAATCGCCGTAAAGTGATGAAACGTGCATAAGCACGCCGCTTGCTCTTTTCATTGTATTACCTACGCTAATTAAAAACTTTGATAACCATATTATAAAATCATTTGCGGTGAAAGTCAATACTATTATATGCCACACGGGGCAGGGGGTAAAAGAGAGCAAGGGCTAAAGGATAACTCCTCGGCTCTTGCTCTCAAAATCATTACGTTATTGCTTGTCACTGAGTACCGACAGGAAAGCGCGCATTTTTTCGCTCTTGGGATTCAGAAGAACCTCGTCAGGCGCTCCCGCCTCCTCGATTACTCCGTCCGCGATAAAAATAATCTTATCCGACACGTTTTTCGCAAACTCCATTTCGTGAGTTACAATTATCATAGTTCTGTCAGAGCTTTTAAGCGAACGGATAACTTTGAGAACCTCACCGGTCAGCTCAGGGTCAAGTGCCGAGGTAGGCTCGTCAAAGCATAAAATTTCAGGAGAGAGCATAAGCGCTCTTGCGATAGCAACGCGCTGCTGCTGGCCGCCGGAAAGCTGACACGGGTAAGCATCTGCTTTGTCGGTGAGACCTACGGTTTCGAGAAGCTCTCTTGCCTTAGCGTCTATTTCTTTTGCAATTTCGGCAGGCACGGTTCTGTGCTTGCGCTTTGCGGCAAGACGCGGCGCGAGAGTGAGATTACCCATAACCGTGTACTGAGGGAAGAGGTTAAACTGCTGGAAAACCAGACCGAATGACATCTGAGCCTCGGGCGAGAGAGTAACCTCTCCGTCCTTTGCGTAGAAAACGGTGTTTCCGTTAACCGAAATTTCACCCTCGTCGGCTTTTTCAAGGAAATTAAGGCAACGAAGAAGCGTGGTTTTTCCACCGCCCGATGAGCCGATAATGGAAAGAACCTCACCCTTTTCAAGCGATAAATCAATGCCCTTGAGAACCTCAATATCTCCAAATCTCTTCCGGAGGTTTTTTATTTCTAGTATACTCATGCAGTTCTCCTCCTACGCTTTGAAATAATCCAGTTTTTTCTCAATCCACCTAAACAGAAGCGTCAGTATTGCTGTAAATAGCAGATAGTATACAGCCGTGTAGAATAACGGCCAAAGCAAACCGGCGCCTTTGGTGTATCTTTGAGCAAAGTAAATTAATTCATAGTACGTGATAACTCTTGCCAAAGAGGTGTCCTTTACCAAGGTTATTATTTCGTTGGACATCGGGGGGACGATTCGCTTTACCACCTGTAAGAGAACCACCTTGAAAAACGTTTCGGATTTTGTCAAACCGAGAACTTGACCTGCCTCGTACTGCCCGGCAGTTATTGACTGGATTCCTCCACGGTATATTTCGGAAAAATAGCAGGAGTAGTTAATAGTAAAAGTGATAAATGTTGCCATTGCCGAGGAGAATATCATTTTTCCAAATGCGAGACCGGGGCCGTAGTACACCACCAACAATTGAAGCATAAGGGGAGTGCCTCTTATAATCCAAACAAAACCTCTCGTAGCAAATGCAAGAGGCTTCCATTTTGACATGGAGCCGAATGAAATTATAAGACCCAGCGGTAAGGAGCAAATGAGGGTCACAAAGAATATTTTTAATGTTTCTCCAAAGCCGACTAATAAATCGAGTGTTATGTTTATAAATTGTTCCATTTTCTAAACAAGCAAGCGCTCGGAGCGCTTAGCGCACTCCGAGCAAGCTTAAATTCCTTTGAATTTATTTGGCGATGAGAGCCTTCGCTAAAATATAGTCTACAATAGCTGCCTCAGATGCACCTGCAAGAACTTCGGTAAGAGCATCAGTTTGAGCGTCAACCGTCTTGAGCCCGTCCTTGAGGTCTTCGTCGTTCTTGATAACACCTTCGCCTGCAGAACCGCCCTCAGCTGCGAGAGACACTCCCTTGAAATCAGCGAGCTTTTTGTATACGTCTGCGTTATCCTTCTTTATAACCGCAACCTGTTTGTTGAACATATAGGGTATGGTGCAGTCTGCGGCTGCTTCGATTGCATCAGTAATAGTCATGCCGTTCCAAATGCAGTCGATTTCCTTTGCCTTAAGAGACGTAAGCTTCGAGTTCCAGTCGATTTCCTTGAATTCTGCTTCAACTCCGAGCTTTTTGCATACAGCGCGTGCATAATCTGCATCAAATCCTACCCATTCGCCGTCTTCATTAAGATAATCCATGGGTTTGTAGTTGGTGATACCGATAACGAGTTTTCCTCTGCCCTTTATGTATTCGTAATCGCCGCTATCCTTGCAGGCATCAGCCTTGGGAACGTAATCCTCTTTTGCAATAGCACCGGCATCGTACTTTTCGGAGATTTCCTCAATAGTACCGTCTTCAAAAAGCTCCGCTGTTATGTCTTCTACCTTGCGGGTTAAATCCGAGCCCTCTCTGAAGGCTATTCCAAAATACTCGTTTTCAAATCCGAGATCAACTATCATCAGATCTTCGTAACCGCCACTGCAGGATGCGAGCGCTGTGCAAAGAAGCGCTACTAATAATACAAGTGCTAAAATCTTTTTCATTTTGTTATTCTACCTTTCATTCATTGCTTTAGAGTGCTAAAGTATACTTATCATATCATTTTTTTCACGATTTGTCAATCCCTTTTGTAAAATATATTGATTTATTTTATTTCAGAGCGGAAATTCTATTGTAGAATTGTTGCGAATTATGACGTATTTGCTGTTGATTTTCAGATTTCGTTTTGCTATAATAGATTCGTCAAAAAAGGATTTTCGCAAAAAAGATAAAAATTTACATAAAAGGGGCTTTGTGATGAACAGAATAAAGGAAAGCCGCGCCGCGAGCTTCGCTGTTTTGGCTTTAGTTTATATAATTTGCACGGTTGTCGGTGTAGCGGTTTACAAAGTGCTGAATTTAGAATGGTGGCTCTCGCTTCTGATAGCAGATACGGCGGCAACCGCAGTAGCGTTTGCTTTCAGCCTTATATTCAAAAATGCATCGGTCTACGACCCGTATTGGAGCGTTCAGCCTCCGGTAATTCTCGTGGCTTTCGCAATCGGAAGGTCTCTTAGCGCTATGGGAATTCTTTTGATTGTGGCGGTGTCATTCTGGGCGATTCGCCTCACTGCAAACTGGGCGTACACCTTCGCAAATCTTTGCCACCAGGATTGGCGGTATACCATGCTTTGCGAAAAGACGGGTAAATATTACCCGATTATCAATTTCGTTGGAATACATATGGTTCCCACGTTGGTTGTGTGGGGTTGCATTCTTCCTGCCGTTTATGCCGTTCGAGAGGGCCTTCTAGGGAACGCAGCAAGCGTTGCTTTCCTTTGCGTTTCGCTTGGCGCGGCAATTCTGCAGGGCGTGTCGGATATACAAATGCATAAATTCCGCAAAAACCGCGACGCTGAATTTAACCGCCACGGACTGTGGAAATATTCACGCCACCCGAATTACCTCGGCGAGATACTCATGTGGTGGGGTATTGCGCTGGCTGTTGTGTGCGCTGCACCGAATGCGTGGTATCTTGCGGCAGGCGCGCTTGCCAACACGGTGCTCTTTCTTGCGGTCAGCATTCCCATGGCAGACGGCAGACAGTCGCGCAAGGTGGGCTTTACGGAATACAAGAATCAAACAAGAATGCTTCTGCCTGTAAGAAAGTAAAAGATTATCGTGCAAAGGTTTAAATAAAAAGGAAGAGCGGGGATTGCTTGATATGGCATCCTCGCTCTGAATTTATTTTTAAGCCTGTATGAATTTCTCCACGCCGTCCGCAAGGCTTTCGTATTCGGCGCAATTGACAGAAATCGCATCTAAGCTGTCCGAGATTGGACAAATTAACGGCTTTTTGCTTTCGGTAAGACAGTGACAGTAATAATCTATCTCGTTTTTTCGCAAATCTTCTCCGAAGAACTCGGAAAATTCCTCGTTTGCGAGCGGGACGCCACAGGTAGAATCGCTCGTATAGAGCCTTACCCGTCTCGCTGTCGTTACTGCATAAAATGATATTATCAACCAGACCGTGCAGAATTTCAGCGTATTTTTTGCCCATAAATCCGGTACCGATTATAGCGGCGGCAAGCTGGTATTTCATATCATCTTGCCTCCTTTTCATTGCACCACTCGTTGTAAATCTCGTTTCGAAATCTTTTACAATTTCAGTTTATAGCAAATTGCTTCTTGAAACAAGAAACTATGCATGTATAACAGGCAAATTCTACGAATTGAGATAGGCAATGTTTGGGCAGGGGGTGACGTTTATTTTTTTCTTTTTATATATTCGGATGGGGTCATCTGCATAATATCGCGGTACACGTCGTTGAAGGAACGAATGCTTTGGAATCCGCTTTCCAAGGCGGCCTCCGTTATGCCGATGCCTCGCGAGAGCAGGGTGTTGACGTTCTTGATACGAAGCTTGTTTATATAGGTTACAACCTTTTCATTCGCGTATTTTTTGAAAACCGATGAAAGACGGTTTCTTGATAAATAAAGAGCCTTTGCAATTGTTTCTACCGTTATATTTTCGTAAAAATGCGCATTGACGTACTCGATAATCTGATAAAATTCGCGTCTGTCACGTTCTCCCGAAAAGGCGTTCTCGGACTTCTGAAAGTTTCTTTCCAGAAGAAAATAAACTGATGCGGCAAGGCTTTGTAAATATGGATTGCAGAAATCTTTGCCACATGATTTTTCGGCTTCCAGAAACTCAAAAAGCGCTTCAAGTGTTGATTCCATCTGAGCAACCTTTTTTATATCGGCTGCCTTGATATGCGGAGTCAGCTGCTTGAATGAGTTGCTGAAATTTAACAAAACGCTCGTAGAAAACTGGAAAATCCGTACTATAACGTCTTCGTCGTTGGTTGCAAACAGATGCAATGCGCGCTCGTTGATAGTGACGACGTCACCCGGGGAAACACAAAATTCCTCTCCCTCTACCGTTATGCGCAGATTTCCGCGGAGCACCTGACAAATTTCGTATTTGTCGTGCCAGTGAAGATTGCTTATGGTGTTTTTCTTAAATTCTAATTTATGGCATATTGCTTCAAATATGCTTGTTTCCTTTTTGATTTCCATCAGGCTCCTCCCAAAACAGAGTTGTCTTCAACATTTATTTTATCATACAGAGAGTGTTTATTCAATAAAAAGCTGTGGCAATTTTTAAATGTTTTTTGGCAAATAGAGCTTTTACCGTATGATTTTGAGCTAAAAGGCAGATAGAGAAATAGAGAAATAGGTTGAAAAATCAATATAAGTGTGTTATAATCATTAAAAATGTTTTTGACGAAAATGGGTTTTCAAACAAAAGATTTCGGCAGTATTTTCACTCGTTAGTTTAAGATTTTAAGGTAATTTAGACCGAGAATGTCAAAGTAAAATTCTGCCATATTTTACGGAGAAAAAATATGAGAAAGATTAAATTTTTAATACCAATGTTACTCCCCACAATGTTTTTGTTGTCCTGCTGTGCTCTAAGAAACTCATCTGCGGGTTACCGTCAGATAAGCATGGACAAAGCGGTTAGGATGATGGAAGACGAGAAAAACTATATAATTCTCGACGTGAGAAGGCCCGACGAATATGCCGAAGGTCATATACCGGGAGCGATAAACGTTCCAAACGAGGAAATAGGCACCGCCGAGATTGCAGAGCTTCCTGACAAGTCGCAGCTGATACTCGTATATTGCAGAAGCGGCAGACGAAGCGAGGAAGCCTCCGAAAAGCTGGTTAAGCTCGGATACACGAATATCGTTGAGTTTGGCGGTATCCTTGATTGGAAAGGTGAAACCCAAAAATAAGTATAACTAATGCCGACGAGCAAAAACTCGCCGGCATTTTAATTTATACCCCGTAAAGCAAAACTCCGAGTGAACCGGATATTATAATCAGAAGAATGGGAGAAAAAGTCTTCTTTTTCCATTTTGAATAGGTAAAGGAAATCGCGACGATAACCGCCAAAACTATGAGCGTTCGACAGTCAAAGTTGGGTACGCTGTGTACGTTTTTGATACCGAAGCCAAGGCTTAAAAACATAGTAAGCGCAGTTCCTAAAATCAAAGCGATAATTGCCGGACGAATACCGCCAAGTATAGCTTTGATACCCGCGTACTTCAAAAGCTTAGTGAATACCGATGCAATCAAGAGAATAATAACGAAGGACGGAAGCACTACTCCGAGCGTTGCAAGGAACGCACCCAGAATACCGCCCTGCGACGAGCCTACGAACGTTGCCATATTCACGGCAATCGGTCCGGGAGTTGACTCTGCAACCGCAATAAAATTAAGCAGCTCCTCTTCCGTGAGCCAACCGTTTGCAAGGCAGTCGTCTCTTATGAGAGAAATCATTCCGTATCCGCCGCCAAATGAAACTGCGCCGATTTTAAGGAAGGTCAAAAACAACTTTAAGAAAATCATTTTCTATCCTCCCCGGTTTTATCTCTCAAATATCCCACCGTATAAATTAAAAGACCGGCAACACCGAATATGAGAATATAGAATATCGAAGAGAAGCTTACCGAAAATAGTGAAAACAGTATCATGGACGTGAACGTAATTAGCATAACCGCTATGTTAAACACAGTTTTCTTTATTTTCTTCAGCATTTTAAGACCTGCTGAGAAAATAAGGAACACCACGCATACCTGAATGCCGCGGAATGCGGACGCTACCCACCTTATTTCAAGGAAGCTGTTAAAGAAGAGGGATATAAGATAGATAATAGAAAACGACGGAATACACATGCCGAGTGTTGCGGCAAGTGCACCGAAGAAGCCCATTTTTTTATAACCTATGTACGTGGAGCAGTTAATTGCGATAGGTCCCGGCGTTGATTCGGCAATCGTTACCAAGTCCATGAATTCTTCCGGTTCTATCCATTTCTTTTTTGAAACGAATTCATTATCCAGAAGATTTATCATTGCGTATCCGCCGCCGAATGTGAATACTCCTATTTTCATCATAGATAAAAACAACTCGCAAAAACCCTTAATTTTCTTCATAACAGCTCTCCTTTCATTTTCGTTTTATTTTCGTTCTCGTCAAGTCGTAACTAATTTCAAGAAGCCATGAGATTGTATCATAGTCACACTCGGATAGAGCAACGGTTAACCAGTGTGTTTTATTCATGTGATAGGCAGGATATATTCCATTTTCCACGCCCGCAAGCGATTCGATTACCTCGGGAGCACACTTCAGATTAACTACGTCAATCTTTTCGTCAGCGTCGTGACCTATCTTTCTCTCCCCGATGTTCATTGCAAGTGCAAACCACTTGCCACTCTCGTGTCTAAATACTCCGGTCTCAAAATCTTCTTTGAAAGGATAATCCGCTCTTACGTTGTATGTGTCAAAGACAAGTGCTTCAAATTCTTTGCGTGTCATAGTAATATCCCCTCAAAGTCTAGTGATATAAGTATAACATAAGCATAGACGTTTTTCAAGGCTAACAGTTAAGTTGAAGGTATAGAAACAAGCTCGAACGAATGCTTGAAAAGAGCGAGAGCTTGTGATATAATAATCTCGACGAAGAATAAGAATTTGGTGAATATTGTTTATTGAATATTATAAAAGGGTATCTATGAAAATCATAATTATAGGTGGGGTTGCAGGCGGAGCAACTGCTGCGGCAAGAATAAGAAGAATGGACGAGAACGCGGAGATAATCATTTTTGAGCGCTCGGGCTATATTTCATATGCAAACTGTGGTTTACCATATTATATCGGTGGTGTTATTGAAAATAAAGAAGATTTGTCGTTGCAAACGCCCGAAGGCTTTTATCGACGTTTCAGAATTAAAGCCAACGTATGCCACGAGGTAACCGATATTGATACGAAAAACAAAACCGTTTGCGTAATCGACCTGAAAACAGGAACGAGCTTTACGGAAAGCTATGATAAGCTGATTTTATCTCCCGGAGCAAAGCCCGTTTTGCCCGATTTCTATGTGGAAAACGCAAGAACCTTTACTCTTCGAACAGTAGAGGATACGTTGAAGATCCGTACATTTATAGAGCAAGAGCACCCCAAAACAGCGGTCGTTGTCGGCGGTGGATTTATCGGTCTTGAAATGGCGGAAAACCTTACTGAGCTTGGGATCAAAACAACTATCATTCAGCGTGGCAATCATCTTTTGCCTACGGTTGACTGTGATATGGCATCGTTCATTCACGCAAGCTTCCGTTACCGCGGGGTGCAATTGTTACTGAATAGTAGCACCGAAAAAATGAGTGTGATAGGCGACAAAATTTTTCTCGAGATATCCGGCGGACATCAGATCAGCGCGGATATGGTTGTGCTTGCAGTTGGTGTTGTTCCTGAAAATACCCTTGCGGAAAAGGCGGGTTTAGAGCTTGGCGTAAAAGGCGCAATCAAGGTAAACAGCAAAATGGAAACCTCTGTCCCCGACATCTACGCGGTGGGGGATGCCGTGCAGGTAAAGCACTTTATCACCGAGCAGGACGCGGTCATTTCGCTGGCAGGACCTGCGAATAAGCAGGGGCGTATCGTTGCCGATAATATTTGCGGGCTTGACAGCGAATACAAGGGCTCACAAGGCTCGTCCGTGATAAAGCTTTTTGATATGACGGTGGCAACGACGGGTATTAACGAACAGCAAGCGGTGGCAAGCGGCTACGAATACGAAAAGGTGATTTTAACGCAAAATTCGCACGCAGGATATTACCCGAACGCAACGGCAATGACTCTAAAGTTGATTTTCGAAAAGGAAAGCTTTAAGATCTTGGGCGCACAGATCGTCGGTTGCGATGGCGTAGATAAACGCATTGACGTGATTGCAACGGCGATCCGCGCGAGGCTAAGGGCTGACGAGCTGAAGGATTTGGATCTGGCGTACGCTCCGCCTTATTCTTCCGCCAAAGACCCCGTGAATATGGCAGGCTTCGTTGCCGAAAACATTAAAAACGGTGTAGTAAAGCAGTTTTATTATGAAGATATTTCATCTTTGCGAGAAAGAGATGACGTAATTTTGCTTGACACTCGCACTCCTTTTGAATATATGCGAGGTCGTGCTGACGGCTTTATCAATATTCCGCTAGATGATTTAAGGGAGCGAGTAGGTGAGCTTGATAAATCCAAAAAAATCTATGTTATGTGCCAAAGCGGACTTCGCAGCTACTTGGCAACGCGGATTTTAATGCAACACGGCTTTGACGCATATAACTTCGCAGGTGGCTTTAGATTATATAGCAGTATTAAAAACGAAGAACTGTTATCCAATAGGTGCTACTCTTGCGGTATGGAAAAAATAGATAAATAAGGATGTGACGGAGAAAAAAATATGAGATTGAAGAACATCCTGATTGTTGTTAAAGACATAGAAAAATCGAGACAATTCTATCAAGACTTGTTTGGAATAGAATTAGTGCTTGACAACGATGGCAATATGATTTTAACAGAAGGACTTGTCCTTCAAGACGAGAAAATATGGAAATCGTTTTTAGATAGAGATATTGTTCCCAAAAGCAACTCTTGCGAACTGTATTTGAAGAACAGGATATTGAGTCTTTTATTGAAAAATTGGAAAGACTATACCCCTCTATTGAATATGTAAACCGTCTTATGACACATAGCTGGGGACAACGGGTAATCCGCTTCTACGACTTGGATGGCAATTTAATAGAAGTGGGAACACCAATGGAATCATTAGATTCCAATTTCCAAGAATGAAAGAATGAAAACATTTTACACAAGTGAACGAGAAATATGGCGCGAGTGGCTTGCAGAACACTTTGAAACAGAAAGTGAAGTTTGGTTTGTCTTTCCAATGAAGGAATCAGGTGATAAGGCGCTTTCCTACAACGACGCGGTGGAAGAAGCGCTATGCTTTGGTTGGATTGATAGTACCATAAAACACATTGACCCTACGCATCGCGCGCAGCGATTTACACCGAGAAAGAAAGGTAGTCCGTATTCACGGCCGAATATAGAAAGACTGATTTGGCTTGACGAGCGCGGTATGATCCACCCAAGTGTGAGGGATGACATATTGCCCATCATTCGCGCCCCTTACATCTTCCCAAGCGATATACTTGAGACAATAAAATCAGATGTGGTTGCGTGGAAAACCTATGAGAAATTATCCGAGCCATACAAACGCATCCGCATTGCCTATATAGATGCGGCAAGAAAACGCCCCGACGAGTTCAAAAAACGTCTTGAAAGCTTTATTAAAAAGACTCGCGAAGAGAAAATCATTAAGGGATACGGGGGGATAGATAAATATTATAAATAAAATTTAACGAGGTAATTATGGCAAGTAGTAAAGAGTATATAAAGTTCGTTTTGGACAGGTGTAGCGGTCTGTCCGCTCGTGCTATGATGGGCGAATACGTGCTATACTATGGCGGCAGAAAAGCATACTTTTTATGGAACAAAAGAGACATGGGGGAATTGTCAAGGGTAAAAGAAATTAGACAGTTTTCTGACGGCCTGCCTGTTTACAAAACTCCTCCGGCGTGATATTCTAGTTCCGCTGCGCAAGCAGTCCAAAAGGGGAGTAGTTGCACACAGCTTGTGTGTCCCAATGATCGTCATCACGTTTCCTGTTGCGGAAACCGGGCATTGGGCAGGTTTGAACAAGACCTTTTGCATACGGTATCATTATGTA
>JAZNDN010000036.1:0-3282 GCA_045588085.1 Eubacteriales bacterium | reverse complement strand
AGTCTTCCTTTTCCGTACTGTTTACGTCGATTCCTTCAAGGTACATTGCGGTAGCAAATGCATCGCGCGGATTGTTGAACTGAAGAATCTTTCCTCTGTATTTTTTGTTCCACAGAAGATCCCAGCTTCCTATATCCTCCTCGTCTACAAGGTCCTCATTATAAATGATACCCAGCATACCGTAGGTGTAGGGAACGGAGTAGGAATTGTTCTCATCGTAGTAAGGCTTGTTTTTGAAGGTGTCGCTGATATACTTGAAGTTTTCAATCTCGGCTTCTACGTCAAAGGACAGAAGCATATCCTCCTCAATCAATTTTTGTATCATATAATCGGAGGGGATAACGATGTCGTAGGACGCTGCACCGTATTTGAGCTTGGAATACATATCCTCGTTTGTCGGATAGGTTGAGTAGTTAACCACAACGTTGAGTCCGTATTCTTCGTAGCAGTATTCCTCAAACGCTTTATTTACGTCAAGAGAATCGAGAGAGCCGTCGGAAATATACTCGCCCCAGTTGTATACGTTGAGTGTGATTGTTTTTCCGGACGTCTGCGTGTCTTCTTCAGCGTCGGTTTCATCGTTGCCGCTACAGCCGGTCATAAGCATCGCAATCGAAATGATAAGCGCAATGAGAATTAAGGACAGGTATTTTTTCATCTTCCCGACACCTTCTTTCTCTTCGCGCCCGAGCCAACCGTGCGCTTGCTGCTTCTAACGTTAGAGAGGATAAGAAGCAGGAAAACGGATACTATTATAAGGGTTGAGAGCGCGTACATATCCGGAGTTACCTTTTTCTTCGTCATTGAATAGATGAGAAGAGGGAGAGTTTGGAAATTGGTAGGTGCTACGAAATATGAAATAACGAAATCGTCAAGCGAGAGGGTAAACGCCATTACCATACCGGAAAGAACACCCGGCATGATATTGGGAAGCTTCGCCTTGAAGAACGCCTGAATGGGAGTGCAGCCAAGGTCGAGCGCCGCCTCGGAAAGAGTATCTCCGAGCTCGTTAATTCTCGGAAGAACCGAGAGAATAACGTAGGGAAGGCAGAACGTCGTATGAGCTATAAGCATTGCCGCAAAGCCTATTTCATTGTAATCCGGAATTTTAAGAATTGCCATGACAGCCGCGAAGAAGAGCATCATAGACATACCGGTTACAATATCCGGGTTCATCATGGGAATATTCGTAACGGAGGTAATAGATGTCTTTGCAAGCTTGCTTCTCATTTTGTATATACCCTCGGCTGCCGCAGTTCCTATAACCGTTGCGATAAGCGCGGAAAGAATTGCGAGAATAAGCGTATTTCTCAGAGCTTCAAAGGCTTCGGGAGAGGTAAATAGCTCCTTGTACCACCTGAAGCTGAAGCCTGTGAAAACCGAGGTGCTGTTCTCAAGATTAAAGGAAAACAGTATAAGCGTGAGAATGGGAATGTAGAGAATTGCAAATATGAGGCAAAGATATATTCTTGAGGCGTATTTCATACTATGATACCTCCTTCATCACTGTCACCGAACTTATTCATAACCGTAAGCGATATAAGAATAAGAACCATCATAACGAGGGATATCGCGGCACCTGTGTTGAGTGCGCCGGTAACGAACTGCCTTTCGATAGTATCACCGATAAGCTCAAAGGTACCTCCGCCAAGCTTCTGCGAGATATAGAATGTGCTGATGGAGGGGACGAGCACCATAGTGACGCCTGATATAATTCCGGACATTGAAAGAGGTAGGATGACCTTGGTTAACGTACTGAACGTGTTACAACCGAGGTCAGCGGCAGCCTCCCACATATTCTTGTCTATTTTCGATATGCAGGTGTAAATCGGCAGAACCATATAAGGCAGGAAGTCGTAAACCATGCCGAAAATAACTGCGCCCTTGGTACCAACTATATGGAAGCTCGTATTTAAAAGCGAGTTTAAAAATCCTCCGTCGTCAAGAATTGCCATTATAGAGTAGGTTCTTATAAGCAAATTCGTCCACATCGGGAGCATAAGAAGCATGATGAATATTTTTTGGTTTTTAGGCTTAGCCTTGGCAATTATGTATGCCAGAGGATATCCTATTAGCAGGCATACCGCAGTCGCTATTATGGAAAGCTCGAGCGAGAGCGCAAAAATAGGCGCATACTCGGGCAGGGCTGCTATGTTTTCAAAGGAAAAATAGAGATTTCCTTCGGCGTCAGGTGCAGAAAATGCATAAATTACGACGATTATAAGCGGTAAAACAATAAAAAGTATTGCCCAGAAAACATGAGGTGCTGCGGCAATTGAACGCATAAGAGACTTTTTTTGTTTCATTTATAACCTTGCGTCCTCCTGAAATTAGATTAGTTTTGGCGTGAGCACGGAAAGCGGCGCATTTGCGCTTCCTTGTATGTATTGATTGAACCGAGTGCTCAAAATTCTTCGGCAGTGGTGACGTCTGAGAGCTGGTCTATCTCGTCGGAGAAGCTTGAGTAGTCACCGAACATACCGGAATACTTGGACTTTTTCATTATATGAATGGCATCGGGTTCGATATAAAGCCCTATTTTTTGCTCGGGAGAAACGTAATCGGTGGACTGAATCATCCACTTGAATCCTCCAATGTCAACGATTATTTCGTAATGAACGCCCTTGAACGTGACGCTTGTAACGATACCGGTCAGCATTCCTCGGCTTGCCTCAACTACGTCAACGTCCTCCGGCCTGACAACTACGTCAACGGCTTCATTCTTATCAAATCCGCCGTCAAGACAGTCGAAAATATGACCTGACATTTTTACACGCTTGTCCTCAAGCATGACACCGTCAACGATGTTACTCTCGCCAATGAAATCCGCAACGAATGCGTTTTTCGGCTCGTTGTATATATCGGTAGGCGTTCCTATTTGCTGAATTTCACCGTCAGCCATAACAACTATGGTATCCGACATGGAAAGCGCCTCTTCCTGATCGTGAGTTACGTATATAAAGGTGATTCCTACGCTCTTTTGAATTTCCTTAAGCTCGTTCTGCATATCCTTGCGAAGCTTGAGGTCAAGTGCGCCGAGGGGTTCGTCGAGAAGAAGCACCTTGGGATGAGATATAAGCGCTCGGGCAATGGCAACTCTTTGCTGCTGACCGCCCGAAAGCGTGCTGACGCTCTTGTTTTCAAACCCGGAAAGCGCAACCATTTTAAGCATAGCCTCAACGCGAGTCTCGATTTCGTCTTCCTTAACCTTTTTCATACGGAGAGGAAAGGCAATGTTCTCATATACGTTCAAATGAGGGAAAAGAGCGTATTTCTGGAAAA
>JAZNDN010000035.1:0-16085 GCA_045588085.1 Eubacteriales bacterium | reverse complement strand
TTTACTTAAAGAAAATAATGATTACATCTGCGAAAACATTTCACGAAATGAGGACGGAGAGCTTTGCTTTGCGGGAATGCCGCTGACTCCGCTTGCGGAAAAATACGGCACGCCCCTCTACCTTTACGATGAGGAGCGTGTGCGCGAGCGCTGCCGCACCTATCTTACCGCAATGAAGGAGGCATTCGGCGAGCGCGCAAGGGTGCTATATGCATCCAAGGCGGCGTCCTTCCGCCGACTTTACGAGATAATGCGCGAGGAGGGAATGGGGATTGACGTCGTTTCCGTCGGAGAGATATATACCGCAAATCTCGCAGGATACCCCCTATCCCGTGCTTACTTTCACTCGAATAATAAAACAGATGCCGATATAGAATACGCCATGGAATACGGTGTTGGCTGCTTCGTCGTAGATAACGAGGAAGAGCTCTATGCAATAAACAGAATTGCAGTAAAAAGAGAGCTTCGTCAAAGAGTGCTTCTCAGAATTACTCCCGGCATAGACCCTCATACCTATGCTGCCGTTGCTACCGGAAAGGTCGATTCAAAGTTCGGCTCGGCTATCGAAACCGGTCAGGCAGACGCTATCACCGAGCTCGCGCTCTCGCTTCCTGCCGTCGAGCTTCGCGGCTTCCATTGCCACGTCGGCTCTCAGGTGTTCGATTCCGACGTATATCTGCGCGCCTGCCGTGTTATGCTTGATTTCGTCGCTCATATAGAGCGCGAATATGCATACTTGGCAAGGGAGCTTGATATAGGCGGCGGATACGGCGTAAGATATATCGCATCTCAGCCTGAGATAGATATCGGAGCAAATATAGCCGAGGTTGGCAAATTTCTCACCGAATACGCCGAGCAGCTTGGCATTGAGCTTCCGGAAATAGCATTCGAGCCCGGCAGAAGTATAGTCGCCGACGCGGGACTTACTTTATACACGGTAGGCACCATTAAGCGTATTCCCGGCTACAAAACCTACGTTTCGGTTGACGGCGGTATGACCGACAACCCAAGATACGCCCTGTACGGCTCACCGTACACTATAATCCCCGTGGCAGACGAGGTTCCCGCTGATTGTGAGATAGCTTCCGTTGTCGGCAGATGCTGCGAAAGCGGAGATATTCTCCAGGAAAACGTCAAAATACCGACCGATATCAAGCGCGGTGACCTGCTCGCTTGCCTGACTACCGGTGCATATCACTACTCTATGGCGTCAAATTATAACAGAATTGCAAGACCTCCTGTCGTTATGCTTGCTGACGGAGATACATATATCGCTGTAAAACGCGAAACCCCGGAGCACCTTTGCTCGCTGGACGTTTAAGTAAAAAGCGTGGGTAAGGCAACGTAAAAAATGCTTTATCCACACTTTTTTCTTTTCCGTCTTGACTTTTGGCACACAGTGTGCTATAATGAGCACATAGTGTGCTGAAAGGAGGAAAGCTATTGAAAAACGAAAGGTCGGAGTTTATCTTCGACGAAATGAGTGAAAAAATCGTTGAAGCCGCTGCGAAAATAGTGCAGTGCGATGGCGCTGATTCGCTTACGGTCAGACGGATTTTGCAGCACCTCGGTATATCTAACCGGGTTTTTTACAACAGATTTAAGAATATCGATCAAGTGCTGCAGGTAATTTATAAAAGGGTAGTGGTCAAAATCCGTGAGGGTGTTCTCACTCAGGTTATAGCAGGCGAGGATTTCTTTGAAAAGGTTATCGAAATGGTGGCTAATTCTCTCAGTATGTCTTACGATGCAAAGAAGAATTTTAATAGGTTCTTCTACGACATTGATTCCCTGACCGATTCAAATTATATATGGTGGACATCCGAGATTAAAAAGCTTATTGATTTCGCTATGGAGCGAGGATATATAAAGCAGGTCGATTCAGAGGTGCTCAGCTACTCTATATGGTGCTTCTGCCGCGGCTATAATACCGACGCGGTCACGCGTGGCTTGCCCAAGGAGAAGGCTATATCGGATTTCAAGTATAGCTTCTCGTTCTTGCTTGACGGACTCAGAATAAACAACGAAGATAAATAAATGTATAAACACCGAAAGGAAAAGGATATGAAAAACCAACTCATACATGAAAAAAGAAGCTTTGATAACATTCGCCACATAGTTGAATATGCGGCTGAAAATTACGGTGAGCAGACTGCATTCTCCTATAAAACCAAGCCCTCGGCAAAGGAAATTGTTAAGGTAAGCTACCTGCAGTTCAGAGATGACGTAAGAGCCCTCAGCGCAGAAATGCTCGCAAGAGGGATGCAGGATAAGCACGTTGTCGT
Organism: Eubacteriales bacterium; assembly: GCA_045588085.1. Lineage (GTDB taxonomy): Bacteria > Bacillota > Clostridia > Oscillospirales > CAG-272 > UBA1740. Next base: position 13,800 of record JAZNDN010000035.1, on the reverse strand, counting down.
TATCGCAAAAATGTCCTACGACTTTATCGTTACCTACTACGCAACTCTGCTCGTTGGTGCGGTTCTCGTTCCTCTTGATAAGGATTGGACTCCCGAAGACCTTGCAGACACTGCGAAAAACGCAGATATGGCATATCTTTTCTGCGACGCAGACCTTGTCGCAAAGGCAGAGTATATAAAAGAAGCAACGGGGCTTGAGAGCGATATAGTATACCTCTGCTCAGAGGGAGAGTCAAGCCTTTCAGCTATGAAGTCAGCAGGCGCTGAGAAGTTTGGTGACGGCGCTGCATATTTCGGTGTTGACTACGACACGAAGAAGCTCTCGCTTCTCGTCTTCACCTCGGGAACTACCGGTAAGGGTAAGGGCGTTATGCTTTCCACCAATGCTATAATCAGCGATATGGCCGATATTATTCACTATATCGATTTCGCAAAGAAAACCGTTTCGGTTCTCCCTCCCCACCATACCTACGGCTCAACGGTTATGCTCATAGGTCACGTTATGATAGGAACCGAAATATACATTTCCGACGGAATACGCTACGTCCAGAAGGAGCTCAAGGAGCAGAAGCCCGGACACCTTATCCTCGTTCCTCTCTATCTTGAAACCTTCTACCGTAAAATACAGGCTAATATCAAATCCCAGGGCAAAGAAAAGCTCGTTCACCGTATGATGAAGCTTTCGAATTTCTTGCGTAAGGCAAGCTGCGGACTCATCGACTTAAGACGTAAGCTCTTCGGAGCAATCCGCGATGCATTCGGCGGCGAGGTAAGTATGATAATCACCGGAGGTGCTCCCGTAAACCCCGATATCGTTGCATTCTTTGAGGGAATCGGAATTTCCACCCTCAACGGCTACGGTATAACCGAGTGCGCTCCTCTCATCGCAGTAAACAGAAGCCGCTATATCGTTCCCGGCAGCGTTGGCTCGGTTCTCGATATGGACGAGGTTAAAATCTCTGAGCCCAACGAGGACGGAGAGGGAGAAATTTGCGTAAAGGGTCCTAACGTAATGATAGGCTATTACAAGAACGAGGAAGCGACCCGCGAGGCGTTCGACGAGGAAGGCTTCTTCAGGACGGGTGATTACGGAAAGCTCACTGATGACGGAATCCTGTTCATAACAGGAAGAAAGAAGAACCTCATTATCCTCTCCAACGGAAAGAACGTTTACCCCGAGGAGATTGAAAACGCGCTTATTTCAGTACCCGGTGTTCAGGATATCATAGTATACGAGGGAAAGAGCAAGCGCGGTATGGAATATAACGCCATAGTTGCGGAAATTTATCCCGACCAGGATTATGTAGAGAAAAATGCCGTAACCGATATTAAGGCTCATCTGCAGGCTTACGTTGACGAGTACAACAAAACCGCCGTTCCTTATAAGAAGATAGCAATCCTCAAGGTTCGTGACGAGGACTTCCCCAAGAACACTCTCAGAAAAATAATGAGGTTTAAGCTCGACATGTCAATCGACTAGGCAAGAGGGAGTAATCCGAACCCGCTCGGAAGCCTGGATTTTCAGCGCTTTCGGCACTTATCTCTCTTGCAAAGTTTTACTTGGCTGCGAGAGCCAAGCACCAAAATCATCTTAAAATTCAGGCTTCGGAGTTCTTCGAATTTTCGGGATAGATGATTTTTGGCAAGGCGAGGTTAAAATTCGAGATAATATGAGTATATTATAAGGATTTTTACCGAAGCTTTGTCTAAAATCAGCATCCCTAAAACGAGTTTGGATTATTCTCTCTTGCCTACCGAAGCTTGCTTGGTTATAGATAAGCGAGGAAGCCTGCTGATTTGTCGGGCTTCCTCATATTTTTAAGAGAGGGGTGAGTTACCTTGGAAGAAAGATACTACCTGAAATACGCTGCCGCAGCAGTCAGAGGAAGACTACTGTCCCTCGGAGAGTCCTCGCTCCTCGGCTCAGCGCTTGCCGAAAGCGAGCTTGACCTTCTTTCGAACGATGATTTTCGGAAAATACTTGAGGTAGGCGCATCGCGCGGAATAAAGCTTTACCATTTTAAAAAGAGCGACCGCAGACTTCCAAGAGTCAGCAAGGTGCTCGGCTTTCTCAGAGGAATAGATTTTGAAAACCTGCTTGACGTCGGAAGCGGAAGGGGTGTTTTTTTGCTTCCGTTTCTTGAGGAATTTTCCAATATACCTGTTCATTCGCTTGAAATTCTTGATAAAAGAGTCGAGTTTCTCTCGGATATAAACAAAGGCGGTGTCGGCAGACTTAAGGTAAGTGCGCGGGATATATGCGATAAGCCGCTTCCAGATAAATCCTTCGACGTCGTCACTATGCTTGAGGTGCTTGAGCATATTCCGCATACCGAGGCGGCAATAAGAGCCGCGGTCGCAATAGCAAGAAAATTCGTGGTGATAACCGTTCCCTCAAAGGAGGACTCCAATCCCGAGCATATCCATCTTTTGACCAAGGAAAAGCTGACTGCCCTGTTCTATGCCTGCGGTGTAACGCGACTCAGCTTTGACGCTGTCCCGGGACACTTGTTTATGGTGGCAAATATGCAAAAGGAGAAATAACCCGAAATGGATTACAGAATAATAAAATATCCGAGAACGCCTCACCTTGAGGGCTCAAGGCTTCAGCCGGGTGACGAGTACTTAAGTCAGGTCCCGTTTGGCGAAATTCTCGGTAAAAATATAGTTATAGAAGAAAAAATAGACGGCGCAAATACCGCAGTGTCCTTTGACGGTGAGGGAAATCTGCTCTTGCAAAGCCGAGGACATTACCTCGACGGTGGCTGGCGCGAAAGACACTACAACCTCTTTAAGCAGTGGGCGAATATCCATCGCGGTGCGCTCTTTTTCGCGCTCGGCAGCAGATATATAATGTACGGAGAGTGGATGTATGCCAAGCATACCGTCTTTTACGACGCTCTGCCGGACTACTTCCTTGAATTTGATATCTTCGATAGAGAAGAGCAGGTGTTTCTTGATACCGACCGCAGAAAAGAAATCACCGATAAAATAGGCGTAGTTGATTCTGTTCCTGTGCTTGCAAGAGGCGTCTTCCGCTCGCGTGAGCAGATACTGCGCCTTATCGCAAACTCAAATTACATAACCGAAAATCATACCGAGGTCCTCCGCCGCCTTGCTGAAAGGCAGGGACTTGACGCTGAGCAGCAGCTGCGGGAAACCGACCCGACTATGACTATGGAGGGGCTCTATATAAAAATTGAAAACGGTGGCATAGTAGAGGGGCGTGTCAAGTTTGTAAGAGCCTCATTCCTGCAATGCGTTGCACTTTCTCAATCACACTGGCAGAAGCGTCCGATAGTGCCCAATCAGCTTGCAGGGCACGGTATAAAGCTATGACGGGCAACGGAGAATTCCAAAGGCTCGCGTAAATTCTCGCAGCCGACACAGAGCTTAATCGGAAGAGCTTTAAAGTTCTTTTGCACGCTGCTTTCTTTTCCGTGCCTTTCGCACCGCTCTTTTGAAAATGCAAATCAGGTAAATATTGCATCTTTTTGGGTGCCGCTCGTTCTGCTACCGCAGGACTGCGGTGCCCTCTTTGTCTATCAAAAAATACAAAAATATCAAAAAAACTATTTACTTTTCCGAGTATAGTAAGTATAATGAAAATAATAATGGTAACACCGTTATCGAATTTTATAATTACTTTCATGAATTTCCGAGAGGAAGAACGGAGGACGTTATGTTTAAAATAGGTATTGTAGGCGCCGGAATTATTGCCAAACCCCATAAGGGTGCGGTGCTTAAGCACCCTGAGGCAGAGCTCGTTGCAATCTGTGATATAGCAGAGGAAAAGGCTCAGGAGCTTGCGGTCGATACGGATGCAAGAATATACAAGGATTACAAGGAAATGGCTGAAAAGGAAGAGCTTGACGCTGTTATACTCAATCTTCCTCATTTCTTACATAAGCCTGTAACTGTTTATTTCCTTGAGCGCGGTGTAGCGGTTCTCGTTGAGAAGCCTATGGCGAATACCGTCGAGGAATGTGAGGAAATGGCAGCAGCCGCAAAGCGTACCGGTACCGTACTCGCTGTCGGACATCTGCAAAGATATTTCGAGTGCTATAAGGAAATCAAGCGCATCATGGCAGACGGAAGATACGGCAATCTCTGCTGCGTTACCGAAACCCGCAATATAGACTATTTCACCAACCGTCCCGCATGGTTCCTCAAGAAAGAAACGGCAGGCGGCGGTATAGTAATGAACTATTGCGCGCACACGCTTGATAAAATGTTCTACCTTCTTGACGATACCAAGGTTCAGAGAATATGTGCAAACGTAGGCAACCGTCTTAACGACGCCGATATAGAGGCGCACGCTCAGGTGCTTATGAAGATGGAAAACGGTGTGAGCCTTTCCTTCTCCTATTGCTCGTCGCGTCTTGATTATTCCTACGAAACTATTTTCTATTTCACAGACGGTATAGCAAAGGTCACCGGCGGAGTTCATCTGTGGGTTGCTCAGAAGGGTAAGCCGTTCGAAAGAGTTGACCTTGACTATAAAAAGGTTACTATCGAGGAGCAGTTTGAGGAATTCGTGAAGCTCCTTAAGGGTGAGCCTGCCAACATAGTCGATGCCGAAATGGGTAAGAGAGTTATTTCGGTCATCGAAGAGATATTCAGGCAGGGCTGATATGGGTCTCAACGAAATTAAGGCGCTCATAAAATCCGCGCTTTACGAAAGCCGTGAAGAAATAATAGATATCGGCAGGCGTATTCTTGAATGTGCCGAAACCGGCTACCGCGAGGAAAAAACCTCGGAGCTTGTAAGACAGTGCTTCGACGGACTTGAAATAGAGTATACCTACCCTCTGGCGCTCACCGGTGTTAAAGCAAAGCTTTACGGAAAAAAACATAAATACAATATCGCAATTATGGGTGAAATGGACGCCCTTTCCTGCGTCGGTCACCCCACGGCAAATGCCTGCGGCATTGCTCATGCCTGCGGTCATAACGCGCAGATTGCGGCAATGCTCGGTGCGGCGTACGCCCTCAAAAAGAGCGGAGTTATGGAAAAGCTTGACGGAGACGTCACATTCTTTGCCGTTCCGGCGGAGGAGTTCATAGAGCTTGATTACCGCCGCGAGCTTCGCCGTCAGGGGAAAATATCCTACTTCGGCGGCAAACAGGAGCTTATTGCTCTAGGTGCCTTCGACGACGTGGATATGGCAATGATGGTTCACGCTCAGCCTAATGAACCCGAAGCGAAAATGTATCTTCGCGGCTACAATCTCGGCTTCCTCGCAAAATCCGTAACGATAAAGGGTAAGGCGGCTCACGGAAGCACCCCGCATCTCGGTACCAACGCGCTTAACGCGGCAGCGCTTTCGATAATAGGAATTCACTCAAACAGAGAAACCTTCCGCGACGAAGAAAGAATAAGAATTCACCCGATAATAACCAAGGGCGGTGACGTAGTTAACTCGGTTCCCGACGAGGTTTGTATTGATACCTACGTAAGAGGCGCGACCTTTGAGGCTATAAAGAAGGGAAACGCCGCAGTCGAGCGCTCGCTTGCGGGAGCTTGCACCATGATAGGTGCCGCATACGCGACCGAGGATATCCCCGGATATCTTCCGCTGAAGGAAAGTGCTGAGCTATCGGCAGTCTTTGAAAAATGCTCCGGCGAGGTTCTCGGAGAGGAAAATCTCGTGTACGGTAAGGAGATAACCGGCTCAACCGACGTCGGTGACCTCAGCGCAATAATTCCGACGGTTCAACCCTCTGTGGGCGGCTTCTCGGGAAATCTGCACGGTAAGGATTTCGCGGTTGCCGACGAGGATACGGCTTACCTCGCGCCTGCACTTATTATGGCAAGCACAGCGGCAGAGCTGCTCTTTGACGGAGCAGAGAAAGCCGAGCGTGTCGCTTCGGCATTTAAACCTGTGATGACAAAAAATGAATATATTAACTATTTAAAAGGAGAATGAAATTATGTGGACAGAAGAAAAGCTTAACGAGCTGCTGACAACTCCCTCCGATGCTTTGGTGGAGGATATCAAGAAAATCAAGGGCGATATCATGGTTCTTGGTGCGGGCGGAAAAATGGGCCCCACTCTTTGCGTTCTTGCAATGAATGCAATCAAGAAAGCAGGTGTCGAGAAAAAGGTTATCGCGGTTTCCCGCGGTTCTGACAAAATAGCGACCGAGCTTATGAAGGAAAACGGCATTGAGGTCGTTGCAATGGACCTTCTTGATAAGGAGAAGCTCTATTCGCTTCCCGACGTTGAGAACGTTATTTACATGGCAGGCAGAAAGTTCGGTACAGACGGAAACGAATGGCAGACATGGGCTATGAACTCAACTCTTCCGGCTTTCGTTGCGGATAAGTTCAAGAAGTCCAATATAGTAGTATTCTCCTCGGGAAATATCTACCCCATAGTTCCTCTTTCCTACGGCGGCTGCTCCGAAAAGGATAAGCCTATTCCCAACGGTGAGTATGCTATGAGCTGCCTTGCAAGAGAGCGTGCATTCGAGTACGCCGCAAACACCTTCGGCACTAAAATATTCGTATACAGACTCAATTTCGCAGTAGACCTTCGTTACGGAGTTCTCTTTGACTGTGCTGATAAGATTATGAAGGGCGAGCCTATCAGCCTTTCCACCCCCTGCTTCAACTTCATCTGGCAGGGCTCGGCAAACGAAATTGCAATCCGCGGTCTGCTTCACGCTACCGCTCCCGCGTGCATCATGAACGTAACCGGTCCCGAAACCGTTTCTATCAAGAAGGCTGCAATCGAGCTCGGTAAGTATCTCGGTAAGGAGCCTATCTTTGAAAACAACCCCGGCACCGATGCATACCTCAACGACGCTTCGCTTGCAATGGAAACCTTCGGTTACCCCGCAGTAAGCGCAAAGACGCTTATTCGCTGGCAGGCGGAATGGCTCCTTGACGGTGGAAGAACCCTCGGTAAGCCCACTCACTTTGAGGAGCGCAAGGGAAGCTATTAATCAAAAATAAGCGAAATTTACAACAAAAGTTTGCAAATTCACGGTTCTTGAAAGGATTTATAGATATGGATAGACATACAAAAGCTCTGGAAATACTCAAAGCGGGTACCGTTATTCCCGCAACTCCGCTCGCACTCAACTCTGATAAGAGCATCAGCATCGACGGACTTAAGCTGCTCATGCAGTACTACCTCAACTGCGGTGTCGGCGGCATCGCAACCGCAGTACATACCACACAGTTCGAGATAAGAGACCCCGAGTTCAATCTCTTCGAGCCGGTTCTTAAGACCGTTTCCGGTGAGATAGACAAATTCGAGGCTAAGACCGGTAAGGTAATAGTAAAGGTTGCAGGAGTATGCGGAAAAATCGAGCAGGCAGTTGCTGAAGCAGAGCTTGCTAAGAAATACGGCTACGATGCAGTTCTTCTCTCTCCCGGCGGACTCAACGATATGAGTGAGGATTATATGATAGAAAGAACCGAGGCGGTCGCAAAAATCATGCCCGTTATCGGCTTCTACCTTCAGACCGCAGTCGGTGGCAGAGTATTCTCATATAACTATTGGGAAAGAGTTTGCGCTACTCCCAACGTCGTTGCTATCAAGTGCGCTTCCTTTAACAGATACACCTCCCTTGACGTAATTCGTGCGGCTGCCCTTTCCGAAAGAAGCAGCGAGATTACCCTCTACACCGGTAACGACGATAATATCGTTATCGACCTTCTCACAAGATTTAAATTTGATAAGAACGGTGAAAAGGTTGAAAAGTCATTCCAGGGCGGTCTTCTCGGACACTGGTCCGTCTGGACGAGAAGTGCTGTAAAAATCTTCGAGAAGATTATGGCGGCAAAGTATAACGATACTGTCCCCGCAGAGCTCCTTACCCTTGCCGCTGAGGTAACCGATACCAACAGCGCATTCTTCGACACTGCTCACGGCTTCAAGGGCTGCATAGCAGGTCTTCACGAGATTCTTCGCCGTCAGGGACTTATGGAAAATATCCTCTGTCTCAGCGATAAAGAGGTTATCTCCGAGGGTCAGATTGACGAGCTTGACAGAGTTCAGAAGCAGTATCCTCATCTCAACGATGACGATTTCATCAAGGCGAATATCGAAGAGTGGAAAAAGAATATTACCTGATAAGGTGGGCGTGCTATGAGTTCTGGAAAATATCTTGAGAGCTTTCTTCGTGATTACGGTTATCCCGAAGATGCTATAGCGGCATATTTTGCCGTGCACGACGCACTTGACGCTGAGTGCCAAGCCGAAATAGACCGTGCGGTTGAAATGCTCTTCGCACCCGAGCAGGACCAGAAAGCTATTCTGGCAATCCTCAGCGCCGTAGCGGAAAAAATATCAATTCCCGCCTATACAGTTAATTTTTACGCCTTTGCAATCGCAACCGAACGCCTTCGCGCACTCCTTTCGTCTAAGGGGATATCCGAGGATATTATATATAATTCCTTGCGCGATTTCCGCTATAAGAACGACGAGTGCTATATGTTCACAGGCGTTTACGGCTCCTATAGCGACGGTTGGCTTATGGACTGGTTCAAGGGAGGAAGACTTGCTTTAGGCAGACTCCAGTTTGAGCTTTCTAAGCTTCAAAGCGATAGCGCAACCGTAGGCGGCAGAGAATATAAGCGCGGTGACACAGTGGTAGGCGTGCATATTCCGCGCTCGCCTGACCCATTTGATTACGATGCGCAGATAGCCTCCTATAAAATGGCGTACGAGTATTTCAAGGATAGCTTTGAGGACGAATTTATACCGTTCACCTGCGGAAGCTGGCTTTTATACCATTATAATAAGGAAATACTCAGAGAGGGCTCAAATACGCTGACCTTCGCGTCATTCTATAAGGTTATGTGGTACGCTCCGGGTGAGGTGTGGGTAAGATTTATCTTCGGCAAGGTGTACGACGGAAACCCCGATGCGCTTCCCGAGCAATCAAGCCTTCACCGCGGCTATAAAAAATATATTAAGGAGGGAAATCTCCCCGGCTCAGGCTACGGAATATTCCTCTTTAACGGTGATACGGTGCTCAACGATTGAGTTTTCTGAAAAAACGGTCGGCGAAACCGACTGAACAGAAAACAATCGGAATAGTAATTTCCACAAAACAAAATAATCAAAAGCACGGGCAGAGCACACGAAAAAACGGTGCTCACCCGTGCTTTTGTTATAACAAATCGGATATGTTTATTATTTTCTTTTTCTTGCGTTTCGCAATTTGGAGTGATTTATATGCGCCGCCATGACTGTGACGCACGTATGCTATAATCACGTCAGCGTTTGCCATCATCCATTCATTTCTTTTTAAAATAGCGAATTTCGGAGGCGTGCTTTCAATAGGCGGATAAATTGAAGTATCGTACAGACCGGATTTTTGAAATCTTTTGATTTTGTCTTGCTCTGATGAGCTTATGTACGGTGTAACGTAAACGAGCTCTATCTCCAAGCCTTCACGTTTCACTTCTCGGCATGCGGCGGCACAGATTTCGTCAAATCCACCGTATCCCCCCAGATAACAGGTAATAAGATTGGAATAAACGGTTGTTTTGCGGATTTGTTCCTTGACAAGCTCTTTTATTATGTTGCTTGAAGAAATGTTTGAGTGAGCCGCAAAGCTGATTATCATGAAAACCTCTTTTCGTGGAATGCCACGATGTGATAATCATATTATATGCCCAAACGGCAACTTTGTCAATATCGTGGAATTCCACGAGATAAAATATTTTTATTTACCTATAATAATTGTGGAATTCCACAAAAATCATAGGTAGGTAATTATGAGATTAAACGATGCTATCGTCAAGCGCATAGAAGAAATCTGCAACGAACGGAATAGTAATATATGTGACCTCTCGCTTAACGGCGGAATGTCGCCCTCGGCAATTTATGACCTTATAAAAGGAAGGACAAAATGTTCAAAGGTTATTACCGTAAAACGCTTTTGCGAGGGTGCGGGAATTAGTCTTTCCGAGTTTTTTGACAGAGATTATTTCAACGATATTGAAGAGGATTGATTTTTGCTGCCGCAGTTAGAATAATAAAAGTCTTTTCAATATCGGATACTATTGATTGCTTATATAACGAGAGGTACCGCGTCGGATAAACACGGTACCTTCGTTTTTTTGCATGTGGAGAAAAATAAAAAAGGATTTGCGAGCTTGCAAATCCTTTTTTATTTAAGTAACTTTGATTACTTGTTGTCAGCACTCTTGGCAACAACCTCTTCGCCCTTGTAGTAGCCGCAATTCTTGCAAACTCTGTATGCAAGATTGTATTCGCCGCACTGAGCGCACTTAACGAGGTTGGTAGGAGCCTCAAGCTTCCAGTTAGCAGAACGTCTTTTGTTCTGTCTTGCGTGAGATACCTTTCTCTTAGGAACTGCCATCTTTGTTTACCTCCTGAATGAGCCGCCGCAGGAAAGCGCGACAGGCCTTTTCTATGTCTTAATTATTATTTTCTTCGTTTTTCATCTGCTCCAGAATTTTTGCAAGCGGAGCAAGCCTTGGGTCAATCTCTCCTTTGCCGCAATCGCAGCTCATCTCATTGAGATTACAGCCGCATCTGTGGCAGAGCCCTTTGCAATCATCACTGCAAAGAAACCGCGAGGGAAATTCCATTTCAAGCTGGTCCAGCAGCTGCTGGTCGAGGTCGAGAAAGCCGTCTTCGATTATCGCGTAATCGTCAAGCTTATCCTCGTCGACACCTTCGAGAACGTTTCTTGGGGCAACCGTTTTGTCAAGGTCAAGGGAGAAACTGCCGGCAACCTCCGAAAGACACCTAGCGCACTCGGTTACGTAATCAACCGAAAGAGAAAGATGCATTCGCATATAACCTGCAGTGTTGGTGATATCACCCGAAACCTTCATGGGAGAAGGAAAACGAACGCCGTATAAAAAGCTCGTAGGGTCGGAGGAGGCATCGAGCTCAAGCTCATAGTCGAATGTCAGCAGCTTGTCACCTGCCAGCAAAGGTCTTAAATCGAGCTTCACTTCAAACCTCCTAAAATCCGGACGTGACTCCGAATGTTGTTTTCAGGCGCAGTTTAGGCTACGGCCTGAAACCGTACACTATATTATATCTCTAAAGTTCTGCTTTGTCAAGAGGTTTTGGAGAAAAAGTTTTCCAAAAAAGATAAGCAAAATACGGCATCCGAAAAGGTAAAAAGAGGCTAATCTGTTGACTTTTACCGTGGGGTGTGTTAAAATCAGTAGAAAGGCAAAAGGAGTATAAAAATGAAACTTATAATAGCATCGAATAACGCTCATAAGATTCGTGAAATCAAGGAAATACTCGGCTCCTATTTCGTAGAAATAAAATCCTTGAAGGAAGCCGGAATATCTCACGAAACCGTCGAGGACGGAAGGACTTTTCTTGAGAATGCGGAGAAGAAGGCACGTGAAATAGCCGAAATTTCAGGCTGCGCCGCCCTCGCTGACGATAGCGGAATATGTGCACACGCCCTGGGGGGAGAGCCCGGAATTTACAGCGCGAGATACTCGGGAGAGCACGGTGGCCACGGAGATGATGAGGCAAACAACGATTTGCTTATTAAAAATCTGGCAGATAAGGATGACAAGGGCGCTCACTATACCTGCGCTGTCGTCGTCTGCTATCCCGACGGCAAAAAAATCAGTGCCGAGGGGCACATGTACGGAAGGATAATTGATACACGCCGCGGCACTCACGGCTTTGGATACGACCCGATATTCGTTCCTGACGGGCACAATCGCACCGTTGCCGAAATGACCGACGAAGAAAAGCACGCAATAAGCCACAGAGGTAAAGCCCTGCGCGCAATACTTGAAAAAATCAAGGACAAAAAGGACTGATTTTCCTCGTAGTTTTATGCCGACGAAGGATATGAAAGCCCACACGCAATGGGGCGTGTCAGGTTTTGCCGTCCGTTAGGGCGTAATTAGCTTCGCATACCGTTTAAGCTCAATCAAGCCGCCCCGGCTTTGTCGGGGCGTTAAGTAAAGGGGTGAATCTATGGATATTTTCTTTCTGATTCTTGAATACGTCGGTATCGTAGCCTTCTCTGTATCCGGCGCGATGGTTGCCATAGACAAGGAGGCAGACTACGTCGGAATAATTCTTATGTCGCTCGTCACCAGCTTTGCGGGCGGAATTATGCGAGATTTGTTTTTAGGAGCAACGCCGCCTAAGTTCTTTACCTCGTTTCAAATTCATATAGCATTGTGCACCGTGACCTCGGTCGCGGTTATAATACTTGCAAGCCTCTTTAAGCGCGGCTTTATCAGAAACGAAAGAAGAATAGAGTCGGTAAACAATATCGTGGACGCGATGGGACTTGGCGTATTTTCGGTCAGCGGCACCAAGATTGCCGTGGAGCTCGGCTTCACCTCGCCCTTGATTGCCATATCCATGGGAATTATATCTGCGGTTGGCGGCGGACTTACCCGCGACCTTATTCTGAGGGATATTCCTTTCATTATAAGGAAAAGGGTGTATGCTCTCGCGTCATTGGCTGGCGCGGTAACCTATTATATTCTGGCTCTGAATGTGGATGAGGCGCTGGCGTTCAGCGTCGGAATTGCCGCCTCATTTGCTCTGCGCGTGCTGGCTACAGTATTTAATTGGAACGTTCCAAAGGTTATAAGTTTCGCCGAGCTTGCGGGGGAGGAAATCTCGGATACGGATATTTCCACCGATGGCGAGACGTAAATTTTTTTAAAAACCTATTTACTTTTTTAAAATTATATGATATAATGCTGTTTGACCTATGGCTTCGTTTAGTGTATGACCTTGCTCCGTTTTAGAGAGGGCGGCAAAAATTTTGCTGCTGTAACTTCTGCGTGGCTTGCGTTTTTCACCCGCACTCTGCGCGGCTTTGGGCGAAAAATTAAAAGAAAGGTGAAGAAAAATGATTTCAAAGGAAACAAAGACTGCCATCATCGCTGAGTACAAAATCAACGAGAAGGATACCGGTTCTCCCGAGGTTCAGATTGCTATCCTTACCGATAGAATCAACGGTCTTACCGAGCACATGAAGAAGAACCCCAAGGACTTCCATTCTCAGAGAGGTCTTTCCAAGATGGTTGGTCACAGAAAGCAGCTCCTTAATTACCTCGCTAAGAAGGATATCGAAAGATACAGAGCAGTAATTAAGCGCCTCGGCCTCAGAAAGTAATTTTCGAGGTTTCTCTGGCCTCTTCAATAGACGGGAACGGAGAATTTCGTTCCCGTTTGTTGCTAGAGGGAAAAAGACAAAAACAAAAAACAAAAAAGAGGCGAAGGTAGCAGTTAAATATAGGTCGGAGAGCTCTTCGGCGGATATTTAAGTGCTATGCTCGTCTCAGAAAAAGGAGTTTAAAATGGTAGAAAATTTTAAGACGTTTGATGACTACAAGGTTTATACCTACGAGCTTGCGGGCAGACCCCTCGTGGTAAAGACCGGTAAGGTAGCAGGCCTTGCAAACGGCTCGGTTATGATCCACTACGGTGAAACGACCGTTCTCGCTTGCGCAACTGCATCAGCTGCCCCCAGAGACGGAATTGATTTCCTTCCTCTGTCGGTTGACTACGACGAGAAGATGTATGCTGTCGGAAAGATTCCCGGCGGCTTCCTTAAGCGTGAGGGTAAGCCTACCGAAAAGGCTATTCTTGCAGGACGTGTTATCGACCGTCCCATCCGTCCTCTTTTCCCGAAGGACCTCAGAAATGACGTTTCGATTCTTCTCACCGTTATGTCTGTTGATCCTGACTGCTCTCCCGAAATTACGGCTATGATAGGCGCATCCGTTGCCCTCTCTATTTCCGATATTCCGTGGAACGGTCCTATCGGCGGTGTGTTTATGGGTCTTGTTGACGGCAAGCC